>JANOZQ010000037.1:0-1776 GCA_031429555.1 Sphingomonas sp.
CCGTTCGATGTCTTTGGCGCAAAGCCCGCCACACCCATATCGAGCAGATCGACAAGCAAGGCATCGTCCTGCGTACCCGTCACCACCAGCACCGGAACACCCGGAGCCGCCGCGACGATGCCCGCGATGCCGGTCTTGGGACTTGCACCCGGCATCACGAGGTCGGCGATGATGAAATCGGGGTGTGCGCCCGCGCGTTCCCATGCGGTTACGAAATCGCCTGCTTCGCTCACCAAAACGCCTGGCCAGCCCATCCGCACAGTCCCCGCCAGCGCCTCGCGCACCAGCGCATGGTCATCAGCAATCAGACAGGTCAGCATAGCCGTTCTCCGCAGTCCGTTCGACCCGCCGCTGCGACAGACCATAACGTCCGCCGCCAATATGGGGCAATTCAATGTAGAATGCCGACCCGCGCACCCAACGCCCGTCAAGGCCCGCATGCCCGCCAAGCAAACCGGCAATGCGCCGCACTGTCGCAAGGCCGAGGCCGAACCCCGACTGCGTGGCCGTTGTCGTCGATCCCCGATAATAGTCGTCAAAGATATGGGGCGCGTCGGCACGGTTCACCCCGGCGCCGTCGTCGATGACCCAGATCCGCAGGGCATCATCATGGCGTCGCGTGCCGACCAGTATGCGCGTGCCGCCACTATGGCTGATCGCATTGCCGACAAGGTTTCCAACCGCGCGTTCGAACAACGCTGGATCGACCAGCACGACCCGCCGCGTCATTACGAACCTGAGCGTGATTTCTGCGCCATTTGCCGCCGGTTTGAATTGCGCAACCAATCGGCGCAGCGACGCCCCGAGCGCGATTTTTGACGGATGCGGTTCGACAGCGTCGGACTCCAGCCGCAAATGGTTGAGCATGTGCGACAGCAACTGGTCGGCCGCATTGAACGCACGACGGACGCCGTCTGCCGCCACAGCACGCGCACTGTCGTCGGGTGCGCGGACAACCTGATCAAAGAACAGTGCGGCCGCCTGCAATGGCTGGCCCAGATCATGTGATGCAGCCGCGATGAAGCGCGTTTTGGCATCGCGCGCTGCCGCGACGGCCGCCATGGCGCGCTCGGTTTCGGCCTGCGCATCCTCGCTCTGGAACCGCGAACGGATCGCCTGCCGGATATAACCGAGTTGCGCATCGGCGATAACAAACATCGCCGTGCCGAATGCAATCATGAATATCGCGACAATGATCTCGACGCCTGTGCCGCGTTGAAACAGCACAAATGAAGCCGACCCGAAAATCGCGACCATGCCGATGCGGATCTGGGTCGCATTTTCGGGACTATAGACAATCTGCGTCGCAATCTGGCCGACATAAAACGCAGCCATCACGATCCGCAACTGGGTGGGCGCATACGGCAGGAACAGCCAGACGGTTGCCACCACGATCAGGTTGCTGCCCATCACCACGACTCTGGTCAACGGTGCCCATCGGCGTATGAGTTCGTCGCGGCCAGGACGCCGCACGATTAAAATTATCGAAGCCACGACCCACCAAATCAGAAAGGCAGCCGTGCAAGCCAGCCACGGTTGCATCACCCATGCCGGAATGATCGGCAAGAACGCGAATGTTACCAGCGCAACCGCCACTGTAAAAAACAACGGCGTAACAACTGCGGCAAAGACCGTCGCCGTCAGCGGGTGCGCCAGTTCTTCGGCGCGCGCGGCATCACGATGGCCATCCGCTTCGTCGCGGGCATCTTTGACGGCAACACGCTCCATAGCGAAAATGTCGTGCGCCCGTCCTACGTGGGCGTCAACGCAAACGGC
>JANOZQ010000038.1:0-2374 GCA_031429555.1 Sphingomonas sp.
AACCGTTCGACCTTCGATATTTTCGACCAAGTTACTTATCGCCCTGAAAAGTCGGGCAACAACACAATCAAACGCTTTGCGCCGAAAGCCGAATCGGTGTCGCCGGTAAAGATCGCGTTCATTGGCACGGGCGCGACGGCCTCGGCCAGCGAACTCGTGATCAACGGCTTCGTACCCTATCTCGGCGCGAATGTCGCGCTGATCGGGGCAAACACATTCGGCAAGCCTGTTGGCCAGGTCGCACTCGACCGCGCGGCGTGCGACGACCGGTTGCGCGCGATTGCGTTTTCATTGCGTAATTCGGCAAATTCCGATGCCTATTATGACGGGCTGGCGACTGCTGTGCGTGTCACCTGTGCTGCAACTGACGACGTCACCAGGCCGCTAGGCGATGCGCAGGAAGCATCGGTGCGGCAGGCGTTGGATTATCTTGCCGGGCGCCCCTGCACCCCGATTGCAACGGGGCAGGCATCATTGTCGCTACATGCAGCCGCACCGCAATTGCTTCGTCCCGAAGCACCAACGGCCAGCCAGCGCGAAGTGCCCGGGCTATTCTAACGGCTCAGCAAAAACACCGCATGTTCGGCGAACAGATTTGCCCCCGCCGATGTCGTCGTACGGTCGCCGGTCAGGAACCATTGCCCTTCGATCTTGACATTTCGTGCCGCGATGAAGCTGCGGAAATCGTCGACGGTCACATGATGAATGTTGGGCGTGTCATACCAGCGTGACGGCAATTGTTTTGTCACGGGCATTTGCCCGCCGAACATGAGTGACAGGCGAATGCGCCACTGCGCGAAATTGGGGAACGAGACGAACGCGCGGTTGCCGATGCGAAGGAGCTGTTCAATCACCAGATCGGGCCGCCGTGTTGTCTGGAGCGTCTGGCTGAGGATCGCATAATCGAAACTGGCATCGGGATAGTCGGAAAGGTCGGTATCGGCATCCCCTTGGATGACCGAAAGCCCCCGCGCGAGTGCCGCCGTGACGCGAGTGCTATCGATTTCAACGCCGCGCGCATCGCATCCCTTCGCACGAAGTTCGCCCATCAAAGCGCCGTCGCCACAGCCGACGTCGAGGACACGCGCGCCAGTCGGGACGTTGGCGGCAATGATGGCAAGATCGGCTCTTAGCATGTCGCACACAAAAAGCCGGAGACGACCGCATCGAAGCCCGGCGTATCGAGCAGGAATGCGTCATGGCCGTAGGGGCTGGTGAGTTCGACGAAACTGACGGGCGCGCCAGCGGCGTTTAGAGCCTGAGCAATCGCTTTCGATTCAGCCGTCGGGTAAAGCCAGTCGGTATCGAAACTGACGATGGCGAAGCGCGTCTTGCTGCCCTTGAACGCGTTTGCCAGGTGCCCGCCAAATTCCTCGGCCAAGTCGAAATAATCGATGGCGCGGGTGATGTAGAGATAGCTGTTTGCATCGAATCGGTCGGTGAAACTCAACCCCTGATGGCGGAGGTAGCTTTCCACCTGAAAGTCGGCATCAAAGCCGAATGTCTTCGCTTCACGACTCTGCAAGCGCCGCCCGAATTTCTCGGTCAGTCCTTGCTCGGACAAATAAGTGATATGAGCGGCCATCCGCGCGACGGCCAAGCCCGCATCGGGCGTCTTGCCGTCAGCATAGTAATCGCCGCCGCGCCAGTTCGGATCGGCCATGATTGCCTGCCGCCCGACTTCGTGAAAAGCGATATTCTGTGCACTATGTTTGGCAGTAGAGGCAATGATAAGCGCCGCCGCCACCCGATCGGGGAAATGCGCCGCCCAGCTGAGTGCCTGCATGCCGCCCATTGAACCGCCGACGACTGCGTGCAGCCGGACGATGCCGAGATGGTCAAGCAGCAAGGCTTGGCTACGCGCCATGTCGCTGATCGTGACGACGGGAAAGCGCATCGCGTATGGCTGGCCATCGTCTGCCAGCGCCTCGGGCCCCGATGATCCCATGCACCCGCCGATGGCGTTAACTGCGATAACGCAGAAGCGGTCGGTGTCGATCGGCTTGCCCGGCCCGACCATCCGCACCCACCAGCCGCTCTTGCCGGTAATCGGGTGGTTCGATGCGACATGCTGGTCGCCGGTCAGCGCATGGCAGATCAGGATCGCGTTCGAGGCATCGGCGTTGAGCGCGCCATAGCTTTCATAGGCCATCTCGACCGGTGCAAGGATGCCGCCGCCATCGAGCGCAAGCGGCGCAGTTAGCGTTACATTGCGGTTGAGGCCGAAACGATTATCCATCACGCGCGGCTTTGACGGTCGCGGACCGGCGTTGCAAGATTTACAGGAAGTTGTTCGGCCAGATCATTGTCCGCCACATATGCGCGGTCGGTGATCCGTCGAAACCCAGGCCCTGAGTCGGCTGTTTGAAATTTC
>JANOZQ010000039.1:0-4215 GCA_031429555.1 Sphingomonas sp.
GACACCTGCCACAGGATCAGCACAATCGCGACGCTTGCCATGCCCGGAAGACCACGCACAACTTTCAATGCGCCGAGCGGATTGGCGCGCGCCAAAACGAACGAACGCCGGTTTTCGGGCTTCAGCGTTTCGGGAAACACAACCAGGCCATAGATGAAATTCAGGCCCGCCATCGCAGCGGCAACAATGAACGGGGCGCGGTCGCCATATTCGCCGAGGAGGCCACCAATTGCTGGCCCCAAAACGAAACCAACGCCAAAGGCTGCGCTCACCAGACCAAAGGTCTTCGCGCGCTCGTCCGGTGGCGTGATGTCCGAAATCGCCGCCATCGCGGTTGAATAGCTGCCACCGAACGCACCCGACAGCACCCGTCCAAAGAACACCAGCGGCAACGTATTCGCAACCGCCAGCAACAGATAGTCGAACGCAAGCCCCGCCAGTGAAATCAGCAGGATCGGTCGCCGCCCGAACCGGTCGCTCAGATTGCCGAGGATCGGCGCAGAAATGAACGCCGCAACGGCCATTGCCAGCCCCATCCACGCACCAATGCCAATGGCGTCGGACAGCCCGATGTCGCCCACACGCATCAATAGCTGTGGAAGGACCGGCATGATCAGTCCGAACCCGATGGCGTCGATAAAAATAGTGACGAGCACGAAAATGGCGGAACCGGGTTTTGCCGCCATTCGTCACTCCTCTGATACCAGCTTGCCGACTTCGATCTGTCAGCATCAAATCGTCGTGCGGATCGTTGGAGCGGGTGAAGGGAATCGAACCCTCGTCGTAAGCATGGGAAGCTTCTGCTCTGCCATTGAGCTACACCCGCGATTGGCTGCGAATGCCATGCGGGCTCGCGGGGGTCAACGCCCCTGGAATGCCGCCTTGCGCTTTTGGAGGAAGGACATGCCGCCTTCGATCGCATCGGCGCTGCCGGCTGCCAGCCGCTGTCCGCGTGCTTCGGCAAGCAGTGCGCTGGCATAATCGCCGTCGAGCGCAGCAGCGATATTCCGGCGCATGATGCCGATCGCGACTGTCGGCCCGGCGGCAAGACGCTCAGCCAGCGCGCGGGCTTCGTCCATCAGCGCGGAATCCTCGACGCATCTGTGGATCAGGCCCCAGCGCTCGGCCTTTTCCGCGCCGATCTTTTCGCCGAGCAGCATCATTTCGGTCGCACGCGCCTTGCCGATCAAGCGCGGCAGCATCCATGATGCACCACCGTCGGGCACCAGCCCGATGTTGACGAAGGCCTGCAGGAAATAAGCCGATCTGCCCGCGATCGCGAAGTCCCCCGCCAGTGCAATCGAACAGCCAATCCCCGCTGCGGGGCCGTTGACGGCAGTCACTACCGGCACCGGCAATTGCGAGAGCTTCGCCATCAGTGGATTATAGTGCTGCGTCAGCGCGGCATAAGAGGCCTGCCCGCTGCCGATCGAGGCATCGCCGCGCGCCTGAAGGTCTGCGCCCGAACAAAACGCGCGCCCCGCTCCCGTGATCAGCACGGCGCGCGCGCCCTCGAGTGCATCGAGCGCGGCGCTGATTTCGTCGGCCATATCGAGCGACGCCGCATTCAGCCGCTCGGGCCTGTTGAGTGTGATCGTGAGGACGTCGCTGTCGCGCGCGGTTAGGATTGTTTCATAAGTCATGCCGACTTGCTAGCGCTTTACGTTAACGTAAGTCTAGTGGGCTTCTTGCGGGCTTTCCATGATCTCGGTCAGCATCCCGCCCATATCCTTTGGGTGGACAAAGAATATGAGCGTCCCGTGCGCGCCGATGCGGGGCTGGCCGAGGACGCGTTTGCCTATCGCCTCGAATTCTGCCTTCGCCGCGTGAATGTCCGGCACTTCGAAACAGACATGATGCTGCCCGCCGAGCGGGTTCTTCGCCAGAAACCCGTAGATCGGCGACTCCGCGCCGAGCGGTTCGATGAGCTCGATCTGCGTGTTTGGCGTATCGACAAAACACACCCGCACCCCCTGCGCAGGCAAGTCGAACGGTTCGTGGATCGTCGTCGCGCCCATCACTTCGCGCCAATGCACGATACTGTCGGCAATCGACGGCGTGGCAACACCGATATGGTTGAGGCGGCCGAGGTTCATTGTCCCCCCTCTCCTTCACGGGAGGGAAAGGACTTTATCGCCGTCGGGCTGGTAAGGTTATCCTCAATGCGAGAAACGCGCGCGTCGAGTGACGAAAGGCACCGTGTCATTTCGCACACAGCTATGCTCGTCTCTGCCAAACTCTCGCTCATGCGATCAACGGTGGCGAGCATGTCGTGAAGAACGGCATTGGCCTCATCCACTAGTCGTTCGAACTCGGCCTGCTCCTCAGGCGTCGCCTGCTCGAACTCCTCTTCCAGTTCGCGCCGAAACTGCTCGCTGGGCATGCCGAAGTGCCGGATGAACCGATCTTCATCGGATTGATCGACCGAGTTACGATTTATGGGGCGCATAGCCGTCCTTTCCGCAAAAACATAATGCGACGTGAGCATTTATCAATCCTCCCCGGAACGGGGAGGGGGACTACCGAAGTGTAGTGGAGGGGCAGTCTCGCACATAAACCTCACCATTGCAGCACCCACCAACTGCCCCTCCATCAGTCGAAGCGGGCTGCCACCTCCCCGTCTTGGGGAGGGGCCGAAGTCATAATAGTCGATTTATCGACGTCTCATAGTTTGACTTGCAGCAATCATCGTCGGCTTAATCCCGAAACACACTCTTTACATAGTTCGCTACAATATCGATTAAATCCCTCATAGATGGCCAGTTCTTCACTATATTCACTCCTTTAAACGTGTTGAGGAATAATCATCTTACGGAAGACTCGAATCGTGCAATATTTTTAAAGCGGAATATTATCATGCTTCTTCCACGGATTCTCCAGCACTTTCCCCCGCAATTTCCGTAACCCCAGCGCCACGCGACGCCGCGTCGAGTGCGGCATGATCACTTCGTCGATGAACCCCTTCGACGCCGCCACGAAGGGGTTGGCGAAGCGTGCTTCGTATTCGGCCGTGCGTTCCGCAATTTCCTCGGGCGTTTTGCCGCGGAAGATGATTTCAACCGCGCCTTTTGCGCCCATCACGGCGATTTCGGCGGTCGGCCAAGCGTAGTTCAAGTCGCCGCGCAGATGCTTGGACGCCATCACGTCATAGGCGCCGCCGTAAGCCTTGCGCGTGATCACGGTGATCTTGGGCACAGTCGCTTCGGCATAAGCGAAGAGCAGTTTCGCGCCATGTTTGATGATGCCGCTATGCTCCTGCCCCACGCCCGGCAGGAAGCCCGGCACGTCCACAAAGGTCAGAATCGGAATCTCGAACGCATCGCAGAAACGCACAAATCGCGCGGCCTTCTTCGACGAATTGATGTCGAGGCACCCGGCCAGCACCATCGGCTGGTTCGCGACAACGCCGACCGTGCGCCCCTCGATCCGCCCGAAACCGATCAGGATGTTGCCCGCATGCGCCGGTTGAATCTCGAAAAAATCGCCTTCGTCGAGCGTCTTCCGGATGACTTCGTGCATGTCATAGGGCTGGTTGGCATTGGCGGGGATCAGCGTGTCGAGGCTCGGCTCGAGCCGATCCCAGTCGTCCGCCGTGGGTCGTTCGGGGATCGGTGCCCGGTTCGATTCAGGCAGAAAATCGATCAGGTCGCGCGCCGCCAGCAATGCTTCGATATCGTTGTCATAGGCATTGTCGGCCACACCCGATTTGGTCGTGTGCGTGCTCGCGCCGCCGAGCTCTTCCTGCGTCACGACTTCGTTCGTCACCGTTTTCACGACATCGGGGCCGGTGACGAACATATAGCTCGAATCGCTCACCATGAAGATGAAGTCGGTCATCGCCGGCGAATACACCGCCCCGCCCGCGCACGGCCCCATGATGAGGCTGAGTTGCGGCACGACGCCCGACGCGAGCACATTGCGCTGGAACACCTCGGCATAACCGCCAAGCGACGCTACGCCTTCCTGAATCCGCGCACCGCCGCTGTCGTTCAGGCCAATAACCGGCGCACCGACTTTCATCGCCGAGTCCATCACCTTGCAGATCTTCTGCGCGTGCGCTTCGGACAATGACCCGCCGAACACCGTGAAGTCCTGCGAGAAGACAAACACAAGCCGCCCGTTGATCGTGCCGCTGCCCGTGACGACGCCGTCACCCGGGATCTTGGTTTCCTCCATGCCGAAGTCGACGCAGTTATGTTCGACATACATATCGAG
>JANOZQ010000040.1:0-3441 GCA_031429555.1 Sphingomonas sp.
AGCACGACCATCGGCGACAGATCGAGCGCGCCGAAATCGGGCATGACCTTGCGGATCGGGCGATAAAGCGGCTCGGTCATCTTATCGAGTGCCTGCCAGATTGACCTGACAAAATCATTATGCGTGTTGATGACGTTGAACGCGATCAGCCACGACAGGATCGCCTGAACGACGATGATCCACCAGATGACATTGAGCAGGATATAGAGAATTTGGATAACGGCGACCATGTGCGACTTTCAGCTTCGAGTGTGCCTTGCTGCTGTGCGCTTTAGCGGGGAGGGATTGGGGCGGCAACACCAGTGAAACATCGTCATCCCAGCGAAATCTGGGATTCCATGAGGGTCAAGTGCATTCGCCTGTCATGAGATCCCAGCTCTTGCTGGGATGACGAGTCTAGGCCCTAACCAATGTCCCCGCGCCCTTTGCCGTGAAGATTTCGATCAGCATCGCATGCGGCACGCGTCCGTCGAGGATAACCGCTGCACCCACTCCGCCTTGCACCGCGTTTACGCACGTCTCGAGCTTGGGGATCATCCCGCCGGTGACGGTCCCATCGGCGCGCAAGGCGGCAATCTGCGCTGGGTCAAGATCGGTGAGCAAATCGCCCGCTTTGTCGAGCACGCCCGCGACATCGGTCAGCAAAAACAGTCGTGTTGCGCCGAGGGCCGCAGCGACCGCGCCCGCCATTGTGTCGGCGTTAATGTTATAGGTGTGGCCATCCGCACCGACACCAATCGGAGCCACGACCGGGATCATCCCCGCACCGCTGATCGTGTCGATGACCGTGCGGTCGACATGTTTTGGCTCGCCGACAAAGCCGAGGTCGACAACGCGTTCGATATTGCTGTCCGGATCGCGGGTCGTGCGTTCGACTTTTTCGGCGCGGACGAAATTGCCGTCCTTGCCCGATATGCCGACAGCGCGGCCACCGGCTTCGCTGATCCAGCCGACCAGTTCCTTGTTGATGGCGCCCGACAGCACCATTTCGGCGACTTTGGCGGTTTCGGCATCGGTCACGCGCAGGCCATCAACAAACGAGGATTCTACGCCCAGTTTTTTGAGCATCGCGCCGATCTGCGGTCCGCCACCGTGGACGACCACGGGGTTGATTCCGACAGCTTTCAGCAAGACAATGTCCTCGGCGAAATCCTTGGCAGCCTCGGGATCGCCCATTGCATGCCCGCCATATTTGACAACAAACACTTGGCCCGCATAGCGCTGCATATAGGGCAAAGCTTCGACCAGGACTTCGGCCTTGGCGAGGAGTGACTTGTCGGGCCAGGAATGATCAAGACGCTGGCGGCTCATGCGTCCAGCTTCCGACCGATGCGCACGACCAGCGCAATGACGAGTGGCACCATAACCGCGGACAGCACGATTTTTGCCAGCATCTGCCCCAGCATCAAATCCATAATCGGGCGGACGCCGTAGAATGATATGGTGATAAAGATCAGCGTATCGACAATCTGGGACAAGGCAGCGGCGATGATCCCGCGCACGCTGGCGAATTTACCGGTTGTTGATTTCAGCTTGTCGAAAATCCAGACATTGAGCGTCACCGACGTGCCGTAAGCCAATATGCCCGCGGCCATCATCCGGTAACTTTGCCCGACGATAATCGGGAACGCTTCCTTGGCGGGTTCATACATGCCCGGATCGGTCGGCAACTGAAGCACAAAAAACGACAGTAAAATTGCAATGAACAGAGGTATGAACCCATAGCGGACCAGCCGGTCCGCCGCCGCGCGCCCATGCAGTTCGGCGATAGCGCTCGATACCGCGATCAGCGTCAGGAACGGAAAAATGCCTGCTTCGACCGCAAGCGGCCCGAGTGCGACCTGCTTGGCACCCAGAAATCCGCCCAGAGGCACCATGCCCCCGTAAAACACCGAAAGCGCAAATAGCGAATGGGGGAAGGCGGGTGCAGGAGCGTTCATCCACGCGTGCTACTTGCTTTTTGGGCGAACGCAATATCTACCGGCCCGCGCAGTGCGACGCTGCGGGTCGGCGCGGGGGTTTAATGGGTCATTCTCTGATAGGTCTTGTCGGGATCGCCGTTTTACTTGCGATCGCTTTTTTGCTGTCAACCAACCGCAAGGCAATCCGCCTGCGCGTAGTCGGCGCGGCTTTTGCATTACAGGCCGCGATTGCGGTGATCGTCCTTTACGTCCCCGCTGGACAGGCTGGCGTTCAGGCAATGTCGAACGGCGTCGTCAAGCTGCTCGATTATTCGAAGGAAGGGTCAAAGATTGTCTTTGGCAATGATCTCGTCAGCTCACCTTATGGGGCCGGTTTCGCCATCAGTGCGCTGCCCGCTGTGGTATTCTTTGCCGCTCTGATTTCAATTCTTTATTATTTCGGGATCATGCAGTTGCTGGTCAAATGGATCGGCGGCGCGATCCGCATGATCACCGGCATTTCGCGCGTTGAATCGCTCGGTGCCGCCGCGAACATTTTCGTCGGCCAAAGCGAGTCCCCGCTTGTCGTCCGGCCCTACCTCGCCACCATGACGCCGTCGCAGATTTTCACGATTATGACCGTGGGTTTTGCCGGTGTCGCGGGGACGATCCTCGTACTCTATTATCAGGTGCTTGGCCCGCTCGGGCCGCAGCTCCTGCCCTATCTGGTCGCGGCCAGTTTCATGTCGGCTCCGGGCGGCATCCTGATGGCAAAGATCATTATGCCCGATGATCCGAAGGACGCAGGGGTTGATCCGGTGATCGAGGGCGAGATTACGTTTGGCGAGGAGCGCCCCGTCAACATTTTCATGGCAGCGGCAGACGGCGCGCAGACCGGTGTGAAGCTGGCGGTCGCGATTGCGGCAATGGTGCTGGCGTTCACGGCGTTGGTCGCGCTGGCCAACGGGATGCTGGGTGGGATCAGCGGCTTGTTCGGCTATCCTGACCTGACGTTTCAAAAGGCCTTGGGCACTGTCTTTGCCCCGCTGATGTTCCTGATCGGTGTGCCGTGGGAGGAGGCCTTGCGCGCGGGCGGCCTGTTTGGCACCAAGATCGTTCTGAACGAAGTTGTCGGGTTCATCGAACTCAGCGGACAAATCCAGACGCTGTCGAAACACACGATCGCCATCGTCACATTCTCGCTGTGCGGCTTTGCAAATTTCCTGTCGATTGCGATCCAGATCGCGGTGACCGGCGGTCTTGCGCCCAATCAACGTCCGGTTATTGCCCGCTTCGGTTTGCGCGCGCTTGCGGCGGGGAGCTTATCGAACCTCATGAGTGCGGCGCTCGCAGGTTTACTGATCCCGGTTTAGGTCAACCAGTCGGGCACGCGTTCTGCGCTCATGATGGTGGCAGCGGCAATGCGGTCGGCCACGACGGCATAGCGGTCGCCATCGACCAATACTTCGGGGACCAGCGGGCGGCTGTTGTAGGTGCTCGCCATTGTTGCGCCATAAGCGCCAGCGGTGCGGAATATCGC
>JANOZQ010000041.1:0-3221 GCA_031429555.1 Sphingomonas sp.
CCCAGTTCTCGATCAGCAGCCCGTCTTTTGCGTGCCAGAAGTCCATGACCCGCATCGTAATCGCACGATCCGTGGCGGGGATGCCAAGCCAGCCCGCGCCTTTGTGCGTCGCAGTAATGCTGGGCCAGCCGGTCGAGGCCACGAAATCGCCGTCGCCGAAGCGTGCCCGGTGGTTGCCGCCAACGCGGTCCGGGAACGCGGTTAGAAATGGCTTGGCGTGACCACGCTCGTAATCGGCGAAGCCGCGGAAACTGCCAATGGGGGCAGGACCGAACCACCAGAAGTCCTCGGCAAAATAATCGCGCATGTTCATGGTGCGCAGCGACCCGTCAAACTTCATAAGCCCGCCGATCATCGCTTCGACAATGGCAAGGCTCGCCGCACCATTGCCATGCGGCCATATGGTATTGCCGCCGATGGGCGGCGGGGCCATCAAATCGGGACCAAGTGGCGTTGCCAATGGCCAAACGCCGGCCTGAATCATGAGTGATGGGAGGTCGAGGATGACAATGGTCTCTGTGACTTTTTCAGCGACCCAGCGCTGGAAGCATCCAAAGCGCACATAAGTAACGCGTCGTGTTGCCGGGATGCCGAACAGCGGCTCCAGGAACAAACCGCAAATATGGCCGCTCGATGCGGTCCAGTCTCCATCCTTGAACGATCCGCGCATCGCAATGCCGGTTCGAACTTCGTAATTGGGAATAGCTGCCGCGATCGGGGCCAATAGCTGGTCCATAACAAAAGTAGCGCCCAAGCCGCGGTCGATCGGGCGAAAAGCATCAAGCACATGGTCTGCGGCGAGCCATTGCAGCGCATCGGGCGCAAACAGACCGCGCGGATCGGCGCTCAGCGGAATTGAATCGCTCATTTCTGCTTATTGACTGCGAATGCAAAACGCTGCAACCGCTAAGTCGTGAGGGTATGCTTATGACCGGACTGACGACGCAAATGCGCTGGACTGCCGAGGCGATGGAGGCCCGTGTCGTGCGCTATGCCGACCTTCGGCCCTGCTATAATGCTTTCATTGATACGCGGACGCCGGGATCGGAAGCCAAAGAGAATTTCACGATTATCGGCCCCGGTGTGTCCGAAAATCCCGAACAATATGTCCATATTGCCGAACCGCACGGTTTCAACATCGGTGGTGCGCGCCAGCCACCGGGCTGCGTCAATTCACAGCACAGTCACGACACGGCCGAGGTGTTCGTTGTTCATACCGGGACATGGCGTTTCGATCTTGGCGAACATGGCGACGATGCTCGGGTCGTGCTGCATCCAGGTGATGTGATCTCGCTGCCCACGGCCATGTTCCGCGGCTTTACCAATGTCGGCGATGACGTCGGTTATCTCTTTGCGGTCTTGGGTGGCGATGATCCGGGGCGTGTCCTGTGGGCACCGCAAGTGTTTGACATGGCAGCCGATTACGGCCTGGTATTGCTGGAGAGCGGCCAGCTTGTGGATACAGCCGCGGGGCAGTCCGTGCCTGCCGATGTAAAGCCAATGCCGCGTACCAGCGCCGAACAGGCAGCAGCATTGGATCGAGCAACTGCCGCCGACGCCGAACGGTTTGTGTGGCGCACGACAAACGGGGCAGGGGCCATCATCGGCGAAAATGCGCCGCTCGGATGGCCGCACCCGTTTACGCTCGATCGGATCGATCTTGATACAGGCGTGGATGTCCGTAAGCCCACTGCGCCGGAAGTTTTGTTTGTGCAGTCGGGCACGCCAACCGTTTCGTGGGCCGACGGAACGTTGGCATTGGGTGAGGGCGATACCATGACCGTACCGTTGGGGCTGGAGCGCACGCTGTCCGGATCCGGCGTCATCTATCGCGTCACCGGCTAACCAGTAATGTCCGACAGCAGAGCTGCGGCCCCTTTCAGTAAAAAATCCTGATCCGATTGCAGAATAAACAATGATGCGCCTTTGGCACGCCATAGCGGCACATCGCCAACACGGCCTAAAAACATGCCGACAGTTCGCCCTGCCGCTTTGCCCGCCGCGCAGATGCGTTCTACGGCAGCGATGACCAGGGCGTCGTCCGGTGTTTCGGCGCCGCAAGATATGGTCAGGTCAGTGCGCCCGATGAACAACGCATCAATACCTTCGACGGCAGCGATATCTTCGATGTCTTCAATGGCTTCGATGTCTTCGATTTGCGCGATGACGGTGACGCTTTTTGCGGCGTCGCGGTGCTTTGCCATACCGAGCGTTGTGTAACCTGCCGCGCGACTGCTCCCCGCAAAACCGCGTCCACCGGGAACATAATGACATGCGCGGACGATCTCGTGTGCTTGGCCGACCGAGCAGACATGCGGCACGATGACCCCGTCTGCGCCGCTATCGAGCGCATTCAGGATATGCTCGTGCGCCGACGAAGCGGGTCGGACCAGCACTGTCTTGCCGCCCGCCCGCGCCGCCATGATGCACAGGTCGAGCGTGCCTCGGTCGAACGGCGCATGTTCGGCATCAAGCACCAACACGTCGAGCGAAGATAACGCCAATACTTCGACGATATGCGGATGCGGTGTTTTCACCCATGTCCCAGCCAGCAAGTCACCCGCGCGAAGACGGTCACGAAAACTTACCACAGTCGCGCACTCGCCAGCGCTGCACCTTCGGTCAGCGCCCCAAGCTTGGCATAGACAATGTCAGGATCTACCGCACCGAAGCCCGCGAATGTTGAAAAGCCGCAATCGGTCCCTGCGATGACCCGTTCACGCCCGACGATCCCCGCAAAGCGCTCGATCCGTTCACACACCACGCGGGGATGTTCGACAAAGTTGGTTGTGCTGTCGATCACGCCGGGGATGAGGATTTTATCGTCGGGGATAATATCGAGCATTTCGGCGAAGTAATTCCAGTCATGCTGATGCCGCGGATTTGACGTTTCAAACAACAGTCCCGCCGGTTTCGCCTTCATCAGCGTCGGCAGGATCAC
Organism: Sphingomonas sp.; assembly: GCA_031429555.1. Lineage (GTDB taxonomy): Bacteria > Pseudomonadota > Alphaproteobacteria > Sphingomonadales > Sphingomonadaceae > Sphingomonas_O. The sequence goes on from JANOZQ010000041.1 coordinate 2,942, forward strand.
ACCCATTTCAACATCATGCGTGTGCGGCCCCTCATAATTCCCCCAGCAAACGTGCATCCGGACTCGATCAGCGGGCAGATTGCGCAGGGCATGGTTGAGTACGTCGACATGCATGCCGATCAGCGTCAGATATTCGGCGTCGCTGCGCCCCTTGTACATCATATGTCGCCCGAGGCCCAGATCGGGCGAGTCAAGCTGGAGGATCAGCCCTGCCGCAACGATCGCCTCATATTCAGGCCGCATCGCTTCGCCGAGCGCTTCGAGATAGGCATCCTGCGTG
>JANOZQ010000042.1:0-1610 GCA_031429555.1 Sphingomonas sp.
TTTTGCGGGGTGAACGTTGACGTCGACTTCGCTGGTCGGGACGTCGAGAAACAGCGCGACAACGGCATGGCGGTCACGCGCGAGCATGTCAGCATAAGCACCGCGAACGGCACCGATGAGCACACGATCCTTCACGGGGCGACCATTGACGAACAGATATTGGTGATCGGCAACGCCGCGATTGAATGTCGGAAGACCAGCGACGCCGCCAAGCGTGATGCCTTCGCGATGGAAATCGACGGCAACGCTGTTCTCGATCAGCGCGCGGTCGGTTAGCGCCGCTACACGCGACGGTTGATCCTCGACTTGCACTGCCAGCGTCCGCCGCCCGTCATGTTCGACCGAAAAGCCAATGTCTGGCCGCGCCATCGCGAGGCGTTTCACGACGTCGATGCATGCGGCATATTCACTGCGCGGCGAACGGAGGAATTTGCGCCGGGCAGGGACTTTTTCGAAGAGACCTTCGACGAGCACGCGAGTGCCCGTTGGCAAGGCCGCGGGCCCTTCCTCAACCAGACAACCGTTATCGACAACACGCACCCAGCCATCACCGCCGGCAACACGGCTTTCGATGGTGACACGCGCAACACTGGCAATCGACGGCAAAGCTTCCCCGCGGAAACCCATCGTCGTCACGGACTCGATAGCATCAGTGGGCAATTTCGACGTCGCGTGGCGTTCGAGCGCAAGACCGATGTCGCCGCTGGTCATGCCGCAACCGTCGTCACGGACGTCAATGCTGTCGGTCCCGCCTGCTGCCAGACGCACGTCGATCCGCGCCGCCCCTGCATCAATCGCGTTTTCGACCAGCTCCTTCAACGCCGCCGCAGGCCGCTCGACGACTTCACCCGCTGCAATGCGATTAACCAAGTGTTCGGGCAAGCGACGTATTGACATAGTGGCGGTCCTAGCCCAATCGGCGGCATCCCGCGACCCGGCCGCTGCGGAAATCTCGTACATTTTATGCGTGGCCCAAAAAGCACCGAGTTTTTCCCGCAATGAAGAATCCGTTTTCACGTTTTTTCAAGTTCATGAGCCACGACATGGCAATCGATCTTGGCACCGCAAATACCGTTGTTTACGTGCGCGGCCGTGGCATCGTTCTGAACGAACCTTCGGTTGTCGCCATCGAGACGATTAACGGCGTAAAGCGCGTCAAGGCCGTTGGCGACGACGCCAAAATGATGATGGGCAAGACACCCGACAGCATCCAGGCGATCCGTCCGCTGCGTGATGGCGTTATCGCCGACATCGATGTTGCCGAACAGATGATCAAGCACTTCATCCTGAAAGTGCATGGCGGCAAGAAAAGCCCGCTGCGCTGGCCCGAAATCGTGATTTGCGTGCCATCGGGGTCGACCTCGGTTGAGCGCCGCGCAATCCGTGATGCGGCGTCGAACGCTGGGGCTTCGCAGGTCTGGCTGATCGAAGAACCAATGGCCGCTGCGATTGGTGCCGACATGCCGGTAACCGAGCCGATCGGATCGATGGTTGTCGACATCGGCGGCGGCACGACCGAAGTTGCCGTGCTGTCACTTCGTGGGGTGGCCTACTCGACGTCGGTGCGCGTCGGCGGTGACAAAATGGACGAAGCCATCGTTTCCTATGTT
>JANOZQ010000043.1:0-1763 GCA_031429555.1 Sphingomonas sp.
GAACGCTTCATCGACACCTACCGCCGCGTCGGCTTCGAACCGTTCAAGGAAGCGATCTATGGATAACTTCTTGAGGTTCCGCACCGACGAAGCCCATGACGAACCCGCTGTTACCCTCGACGCCTTCGTCGCGGGCCAGACAAACGCCAATGCTGTCCGCATTGAAACCGGCGACGATGCACGCGAACTGATCCCGCATCTTGATCGCATTGCGCTCATCGAAGTGGCCTTCCCGAGCTTCCGCGACGGTCGCGGCTACTCGACCGCCCGCATATTGCGCGAAGCAGGCTACACCGGCGAACTCCGCGCCGAAGGCGATGTGCTCGTCGACCAGCTCCTTTTCATGCGCCGCTGCGGGTTCGACAGTTTCGCACCGTCAAAACCCATCGACCCCGCCGTCTCCGAAGCTTGCCTCTCGCGCTATCCCGATGTGTATCAGCGCGCCGCCGACGCCGCCACACCGGTATGGAAACTGCGGCATGGGTGAACCTGCCCGCAAACTTGACCTGATCGACTCTGCACCAAAGTTCACTGCCGAAAGCGCAGCGACCATATGCGCGCGCTGGGCGGGTGTCGGAACACAGGACATGCTGCGCGGTCTGTTCGCCGAACCACCCTTCGACGACATCGCGCTGGTGTCGTCCTTCGGTGCCGAAAGTGCCGTCCTGCTCCACATGATCGCGCAGATAGACAAAACGGTTCCGCTGATTTTTATCAACACACAGAAGATCTTCGGCGAGACGCTTGCCTACCGCGATGAACTTGCCGAGCAACTCAGCTTCACTGATCTCCGCGTCTATCGCCCCGACCCGTATCTGCTTGCCCAGAAAGATGCGACGAGCCTGCGCTGGTCCTACGATCCCGACGGCTGCTGCGATTTACGCAAAGTCGAACCGCTGCGTCGTGCGCTCGGCGGCTTCGATGCGTGGATTTCGGGGCGTAAGGGATTTCAGGGCAAGACCCGCACCGCGCTTCCCCGTTTCGAGGAAGACGAAGGTCGCCTCAAAATCAATCCGCTCGCCGATTGGAATAAGGGGCGCCTCGACGCCTATTTCGCCGAACATAAACTACCGCGTCATCCGCTTGAAAAACAAGGGTATTTGTCGATCGGTTGTGCCCCCTGCACGTCCAAGGTCCAGCCCGGCGAAGACCCGCGCGCCGGACGCTGGCGTGGCTGGGACAAGGATGAATGCGGCATTCATACCGACCCGGCGAACGATCCGATATTCTGATTAACGCCGCTCGGCGTAAAATCCTTCTTCGGCCAGATCGCTGAACCGCGTGATTTTCGCTTCGAACTTCAGATTAACCTTGCCCGTCGATCCATGCCGCTGCTTGGCGACGATCAGCTCGCAAGTGCCAAACACCTTCTCCATCTCTGCGGCCCAATTCGCATGGTCCTCATGTGTTTTGGCATCGTCATTGTCCCCCGGACGCTTGGGCTCGCGCGACTGGACATAATATTCTTCGCGATACACGAACAAGACAATGTCGGCATCCTGCTCGATCGATCCTGATTCGCGCAAATCGGCCAGTTGTGGGCGTTTGTCCTCGCGCTGCTCGACCGCACGGCTGAGCTGCGACAGTGCGAGCACCGGCACATTCAACTCCTTGGCCAGCGTCTTCAACCCGCGCGAAATCTCCGAAATTTCCTGAACACGGTTGCCTTCGTTTGATCGCCCCGACCCCTGCAACAGTTGAAGATAATCGACGACAATCAAGCCAATCCCGTGCCGCCGCTTCAACCGCCGCGCCCGCGTCCT
>JANOZQ010000044.1:0-1601 GCA_031429555.1 Sphingomonas sp.
GTTGATTCCCGCGCTGCGGCCGATCATGACGGCCAGATCAGGGCGCGATATGCGCCGCGACAGGTCAAGGGCCAGCGCATGATCGGCGTCGGTCGTCGCGGCCATCGAAATCGTGCGGATAAACAGGCTCTGGTTGGCCCAGTCACCCTGTTGCCCGAGCATTTCGACGACCCGAACGATCTCGCGCTTGTTGAACGCATCGCGTTCATTGGCGGAAATTTCGACCGTGCGGCTTGTCGCGGGAATGGCCAAAGGGAGATTGAGGCGTTCGGTGGCCAGCTGGCCGTAAAACTGGTCAAAATAGCTGGCTGCGCGCTGGTAAAATGCGTTGGCTTCGTCGCGCCGACCAGCTGCCTGCGCGGCACGTCCCGCCCAATAAAGCCCCTTCGAAATCGTCTGCGGTGACCGTGCGGCACGGGCATAGCGGTCGAACATGCCGATCGCTTCGGCGGGACGGTTCAGCCGGTTGAGCGCCATTGTGCCTGCCAACCACGTCAGATTGGTGTATGTATCGCGCTCGGCGATGGGCCGGTCACGCACCGACATCCCCGCCGGATAGGTATCATCGACTTGACGCGCGATGTCATAGGCTTGGCTGCTCTGCCCCAGCGCCGACGCGCCTTTGGCTGTAGCATAGAGCATGTCGAGCCATTTTGCGGGATCGAGCGGCGCGACCGACAATTGGCGCGGTGCCGACAGCAGCATTCGCGCGGCCCCTTCCTGTCCGGTCAGCCGCAGCCATGTGATCCGGTCGGCAAACAGCCCGGTATCTCCGCGCGCACGGTCCGCCGTCTGTGCCAGCTTCGATGCGGCATCGGGAGCCTTGGTCAGCAGCGCGAGGCGTGTGCCATAGACGGGTTGACGGATGGGTGACGTGAGCGGCAATTGCCGTGCCGCAACTGTGGTCGCGCGTTGCCACAGCAGCCGGTCCATGCGCTGGTCGTGGTCATCGGGCCCTAGGACCGCACCAAAGCGAGACATGAGCCGCACCTCGTCTTCGCTCGACAGGGCACCGCCCGCCCAAGCGCGTCGCGCCGCAGCATTCGCTACATCGCGTTGGCCCAGTGCGGCATAGGCCTCCGCCAACCGCAGCGAACTTCCCGGCGTCAGCGGCGGATAGCGCGTGAAAAAGGCAATGACCGTGGTCGGCGACGCGACATCGGGCTGCAATGCACGCTCGGCGCTTTTGCGCAGGGCGGCTTCATTCGGCCAACCGGGATGCGCGATCAGGAAATTGGCATAAGACGAAAAGGGGAGGGCGTCGCTTTGCCGGAGCGCATTCCATTCGGCTACGGCGGAGGACAGGCCGGCGCTGTTTGAAACCACCGACGAACGAGTCGGCGGCGAGGACAGAAGGTCTTGCGCATTGGCAGGGGAAGCGGTGGCAAGGATGAGTCCGGCAAGCAATCGTGCTGTCATGCTGGACTTTATGGGGCGTGCGTCCTTATCAGGCGCTGAACAAATGCTTCGCATGACCGCTTTCTAGGGCGGACTTTCGGCGAGGTGAAGGAGTATCCGCATGTTTTCCGGCTCGATTCCGGCACTGGTCACACCGTTTCGGGACGGTAACGTCGATGAAGCCGCGTTTCGCCGCCTTGTCG
>JANOZQ010000045.1:0-4615 GCA_031429555.1 Sphingomonas sp.
AACAATGTCGGGCTCGATTATCTTAATCTGGACCGCACCAGTGGCACCTTGAGCGGCGGCGAGAGCCAGCGCATCCGCCTCGCATCACAGATCGGCAGCGGCCTGTCGGGTGTTCTCTACGTCCTCGATGAACCGAGCATCGGCCTGCACCAGAAGGACAATGACCGCCTCCTGATCACACTGCGCCGTCTGCGCGATCTCGGCAATACGGTCATTGTTGTCGAACATGACGAGGATGCAATCCGCACCGCAGACCATGTGGTTGATATGGGCCCCGGCGCAGGTGTCCACGGCGGGCATATCGTTGCGCAGGGGAGTTTGCAGGACATTCTCGATTGCGAAACCAGCCTGACCGGCGATTACCTGAGTGGCCGCCGTTCGGTCCCGATCCCCGACAAGCGGCGCAAGGGCAATGGCAAGAAATTGACTGTCCGGGGGGCGAGGGCCAATAATCTGAAGGATGTAACGGCGAGTATCCCGCTGGGCACCTTTACCTGCGTCACCGGCGTTAGCGGATCGGGCAAATCATCGTTCACGATCGACACGCTTTATGCCGCATCGGCGCGAGCGCTGAACGGCGCGCGGATGTTGGCCGGGCACCATGAAAAGATCGAGGGGCTGCAATTTCTCGACAAAGTCATCGACATTGACCAGTCGCCCATCGGCCGCACCCCGCGGAGCAACCCCGCGACCTATACGGGCAGCTTTACGCAGATCCGCGACTGGTTCGCCAGCCTCCCGGAATCCGCCGCGCGCGGCTACAAGCCCGGCCGCTTCAGCTTCAACGTCAAGGGCGGCCGGTGCGAGGCGTGCACCGGCGACGGGCTGATCAAGATTGAGATGCACTTCCTGCCCGACGTTTATGTCACCTGCGATGTCTGCCACGGCGCGCGCTACAACCGCGAAACTTTGGAAGTGAAATTCAAGGGCAAGAGCATCGCCGACGTACTCGATATGACCGTCGAGGATGCGGTCGAATTCTTCAAGGCGGTGCCTGGCATCCGCGACAAGATGGCGATGCTGCTCGAAGTGGGCCTCGGCTACGTCAAGGTCGGGCAACAGGCGACAACGCTGTCAGGCGGGGAAGCACAGCGCGTTAAGCTTGCCAAGGAATTGAGCCGCCGCGCAACCGGGCAGACGCTTTACATCCTCGACGAACCGACCACCGGCCTCCATTTTGAAGACGTCCGCAAGCTGCTTGAAGTCCTCCACGCGCTCGTTGACCAGGGCAACAGCGTCGTCGTGATCGAACATAATCTCGAAGTCATCAAAACCGCGGACTGGGTTATTGACCTCGGCCCCGAAGGCGGGACGCGCGGCGGCGAGATTGTGGCCGTGGGCACACCCGAGGCAGTGGCAAAGGAGCCACGCAGTTATACGGGGCACTATCTGGCGCCGTTGCTGGGAATGAAAAGCGTCGCTGCCTTGAATTAGGGCTTTTCGGTAAAGCGCTTCACTTTGACCGGCAAATCCTTGCCCTTGGTCCTACGCGAGGGAATCTGGACGGGGTTCTTTTTCTTCCACGCAGCCCACGTCATCGGGCCGTCGGGTGTGTCGATCATCTGCTCGTTGAGATCGTCGCTCATAGCTTTGCTCCAAAGGGCCAGTCGGTCACTTCGCCTGCCCAAAGCGCCCACCAGATGATCAACGGCTGCGCGATCAGGCGGGGTCCGTGATACCACCAGCTCATATCCATACCTCCTATCGCAATATCATTGATGGCATGGTTGATATTGGCGGGGAAGACGCAAAGCGCATAGGCAGCCAGCGCAATGCCCGCTGTGCGGCGTAGCGGCAGCACGAACGCGAGTGCCAGCGCACCTGCAATCTCGCACATTCCAGTGACCAGCACGACAGCGTCGGGCAGCGGCACCCATGCCGGCGTGATCTGCACAAATCCGGCAGGCGCGCGGAGATGGATCACGCCCGCCACGAAATAGAGCGCCGCGAGCAGGAAACGCAGCGCCGTGCGCATGTCAGCCCTTGATCGTGGTAATGCCGACTGGGTTGCTTTTGGTCGAAGGGTTCGATGCGTTCTGCTTGGGAGCCTTTTCGGCCTTGGGCTTGCGCGTTTCCTTGTTGGTCTTTTTCTGGCTCTTGGCCATCAGGCGTTCCTTGGTGGGGGTGAGCCCTATTCCTAAAGCGGCACGTCACGCAAAGCGAGCGGCAATCGTATCGAAGACAGCTGCATGCAGGGGAGCGAGAAACCGGCAACCGAACTCGTTCCCGCCGCGCCAGGCAACCACTGCTTCCAAAGGTCCAAAACTGGGAATTGTCAGAAACACGCGCGATCCCACTGCGAAACCGTAATAGCTTTGGAAGCGGAAACCGGTGGCCGAAAGATCGACGAGATCGATGTCGATACGGGATGACCCGGCTTCGCGGACCAGCGCGCGCAGGTTAATGCGTCGGCGCTCGGCAGCGCGGGCTTCCTGCATTTGTCGGGCGGCATTCATGGTTACCAATACGGCAAATGCAGCGCGGGCTTTAGCAAAAAGCACAGCCGAACGGACGAGTTGGTCAACTCAGCGCACGCAAGGGCACTTTGCGGTGAACAGCAGCGTTGGAACCCATTGCGTACAGAAGAAAAGGAATTCGCCATGACCAAAACTATCAAACTCGCCCTCATCGGAGCCGGAATTGCGATGCTGACAACGCCCGCGCTCGCCGGTCGCTCGGAAAATCGTGACGTTGCAGCGCCACAGGACGACAGCAATTCCTACTGGCTTGATTACAAGACAGATATCAGCGAGGCCAAACGTGAACTGGCGTCCGACCTGCGCGGCGCAGATGACGAGAGCGACCGCGAGCGGGCATGGACCGAATATCGCCGCGAAATTGCCGATGCGAAATCGGATTATCGCAAGGAAATGCTTGAGAAGGGCTATCGCGTGGGGACAGTGACTGTCGAGGATGCCGATTAAGCTGATTTGGAGCGCGCTGGACCCGCCAGCGCGCTCCGATCAAGTTTAACGCGCCTGAACAGTCAGCATCGGTGGCTTCGAAAAGATACGGAACTTTGCATAGGATAAGCGCACATTTGTTATATCGCGGCGCTTGCCGTTCAAATTGAGTGGACGCGTGCATTCACCGGCGCGAAGAAGCGACGCCGCCTGCATATCCTGTCGCGTGCCATTAGCGTAGTCGACATCGACATCGATAAGGCGAACGGGACGGCGGTTGGCGCACAAGCGGATCGCACGGAAGCGATCATTCCCGCGCACGGCAATGACATCACGGTCAAGTCCGCCATTCACTTCGCGCGAGCCAATGGTTTCCCAGCCGCGTTGGGCGCTGGCAGCTTGCGGCATGGCAAAAGCCGCTGATGCAACAGCGACAGCAAAAATAGTTTTGGTCAGAGTCATGATGTCGGTCCTTTGATAGAGACTAGCCAAACCCGCGCGGTCGGCATTTGTTTCATCAACGGTCCAGTGACGGAAACCCTGTCCGGATCAACCGAGGCCAAGCAGGCGGGCGAGGAAAATGAGAGCCATCGCGCCGACGATCGAGAGGACAAAGCCAGCTTTGTTAAGCTTGCCCATGTCCTTTTCCTTGGTGAACAACGAACCGATGAAACCGCCGGCAAACGAACCCGCGATGCCAAGCACTGTCGTCATGATCCAGCCCATTTCGACTGCACCGGGATAAAAGAAGCGCGCCAATGCGCCCGAGATAAAGCCGACGACAATCCAGCCGATGATATTGAACATGGGCAACCCTTCCCTGTGGTTAGTCAGTAATACAGTGGCGCGGGTGCGCTGCGATTGCAAGGGGCGGCTCAGCCTTGATCTGGCCCGTCCGCTGGCGCAACATGAACCAGTAACGGGCAGGGAGTCGGGCGATGGATGCACGGCGGGCACAGACGCGGCTGGTGGCAGCGGGGTTTCCGATCGGCGTTGATGGCGATTTCGGCGGAAAGTCCTATGCCGCGCTGATGAGCCATATCGGCGAACGCGGTGCTGTTGATCCGCTGCGTCTGGCATTAGGCACGGCCGCAGACAATCTTTTCCCTGACGCCGGCATAACGAGCGGGCTGCGTATAGCCCATGCGCTGGCGCAACAATGCGTGGAAACCGGGCGGTTCGGGACGCTGGTCGAAAATATGAACTATCGTGTTCAGGGATTGCTCGATACGTTCAAACGCAGTCGTATCAGCGCCGCAGACTGCGAACGACTGGGCCGCAAGCCGGGTGAACCGCCGTTATCGCCCGCGCGGCAGGAAGCCATTGCCAACATTCTTTATGGCAGTGCGTTTGGGTTGCGCGAGCTGGGCAATACCCAACCGGGCGACGGATGGCGTTTTCGCGGACGCGGGGCAAAGCAAACGACGGGACGCTTCAACTATGGCCGGGTCAAGGCGTTGACGGGCTTTGACGTGATCGCCAATCCGTCGCTCCTTGAAGACCCCGATAAAGGGATGCGTGCGGCCTGTATTTTCTGGACCGACAAGCGGTGCAACGATTTTGCCGACGCCGACAACATCGACGGACTGACCCAGGCAATCAATGGGGGGACAAACGCCATTGTCCAACGGCGGGCAGCCTTGGCGCGGGCGAAAGCCATATTGCTTTAGGGCGTTAACAGCCGCGCGATTTCATCGAAGCTGTGGGCAACG
>JANOZQ010000046.1:0-4107 GCA_031429555.1 Sphingomonas sp.
TGCCATGAGTGCCTGTGTCGACGCATCAAAGCCCGCGCGCGCATCCGGATCATCGATCTTCTTTGCCATATCCTTGCCCAGTTCCACCCCAAACTGGTCAAAAGGATTGAGCCCAAGCAAAACCGCATTAACGAACGTCCGCGCTTCGTAGAATGCCAGCAATGCACCCAGAGTTCGAGGATCGAGATCGTCGAGAAGGATTGTTGTTGACGGCCGGTCACCGGGATAATTGCGGTTGCCATCCTCGGCAGCACGGCCGGCCATCAATGCCGCGCCTTGGGCAAAGCAGTTGGCGAGCAGGATACGGTGATGTTCGGGGTCCAGCGTTTCGCCCGCCTCAATGCACGCAACAAATTCCACAGGCACGATGCGCGTCCCCTGATGCAGCAGCTGGAACACTGCATGTTGCGCGTCGGTGCCGACGCCGCCCCACGTAATCGCCGCGCTCTGCCGACCCAGTGGCGCACCGTCCGCCGTCACAGACTTGCCATTCGATTCCATCTCAAGCTGCTGGAGATAGCTGGGCAACAGCCGCAGTCGCTCGTCATAGGCGAACACGGCGCGCGTCTCGTACCCCCGATTTTGCGTGTAAAACAGGTCGATAAACGCGGCGAGCACCGGCGCATTCCGAGCAAGCGGGGCAAGCCTGAAATGCCGGTCCATTTCGGCGGCCCCTTCGAGCAATTCCTCGAACCCGCCCCAGCCCAGCGCCAGCGCCGCAGGAAAACCGATCGACGACCACAACGAATAACGCCCGCCAACGGCTTCATTGAACGGGAGAACCCGTGTCTCATCGACACCCCACGCCACCGCCGCATCAGGATAAGCGGTCAGCGCAATAACCCGTCCCATCGGGTCGGCAACGCCGTCTTCCTCCATCCATTGCAGGACCGATGCGGCGTTGAGCATCGTCTCGGTAGTCGTGAATGTCTTCGACGCAATCACCAGCAAGGTCGCCGATGGATCAAAGCGCGCAAAGGCTTCCTCCAACGCACAGCCATCGACGTTCGATACTATCGCAACATCATAACGCCCCGCGTCACGGCCCAGTGCATCGACGATCAGGTCCGGTCCCAGCGCCGATCCACCAATGCCGACATGCAAGATGTGGCGCACCGGACCCAGCGCGTCGGCTTCGATGGCGTCGATCAAGGCACGCATCCGGCTGTGCAGCGCACGTGCGGCGGCGACGCTTTCCGCCGATCCTTCGCCGCGCTCGGCAGTATGTTCGGCGGCGCGGTTTTCGCTGGGATTGACAACACGTCCCGCAAACAGATCGTCCCGCTTGGCCGCAAGTCCCGCCGGCCCTGCCAAGGCCTCGAACGCAGCCAGCGCCGCCGCCGACAAATGCGTCTTCGAAAAATCGAACACCATGCCCGATTGCATCACCGATAGCCGCGTCAGTCGGTCCGCATCGTCTGCGAACAACGCTGTCAAAGACACGTGCGGCAAGGCTTCGATCACAGTCCAGTCGTTCATGGTCTTTCCTTCGAATCGTGCCCGCGTGCTTGACGCCATAGGCCGTGCGCCGCAATGCGCACATCAATGTCTGACACGATCACCGATACCCCGCCCAAGGCAAAATCCGAAGTGCGCGACTTCATGCAGTTTCTGTTGAAGCTCGGCATTTTCGTATTCATCCTGCGCAGCTTCATCTTCGCGCCGTTCAGCATCCCCAGCGAGTCGATGGTCCCGCGCCTGCTGACCGGCGATTATCTGATCGTGACCAAATGGAATTATGGCTATTCGAAACATAGTTTTCCATGGTCGCTGCCGCTGATTGCCGGCCCGAAGCGGTTGTTTGAATCCGTCCCCGAACGCGGCGATGTGGTTGTTTTCAAAAAGCCGCCCGAAAATCAGATCGACTATATCAAGCGAGTCATCGGCCTGCCCGGCGATTTCGTCCAGATGAAAGGCGGACAGCTTTTCATAAATGGACAGCCTGTCGCCAAGAAACGTATTGCCGATTTTGTGGTGGACGAAACCCCGAACACGACATGCTATGGCCCGCAATTCACCGAGACCGCGTCCGATGGCAAACGCCGCTGCCGCTATCCACAGTTTCACGAAACATTGCCCGACGGCAAAAGCTATAACGTCCTTGATCTCGGCCCGATCGCTGCCGACGACACACAAGTCTATACCGTTCCCGAAGGCCAGTTTCTGGCGATGGGCGACAATCGCGATAACTCCGCCGACAGTCGCCTTGAAGCGGGCGGCTTCGGCTTTGTGCCGATGGAAAATCTGGTCGGCAAAGCACAGGTCTCGGTCTTCTCGACCGACGGGTCAGCAAGCTGGGTGCTGCCATGGACATGGTTCACCGCTGCACGATGGGACCGCATCGGGGAAGGCTTCTGACAGCGCTGTCTGACTGGCTCGCCGATGCACTTGGCGCACCGCCGCAAGACATTGCGCTTTACAGTCGAGCCCTGACGCACGGCAGCGCAGGCGGCGATAGCTACCAGCGACTTGAATTCCTCGGCGATCGGGTGCTGGGCCTGACGATTGCCCGCTGGCTCTTTGCAGCATATCCGGCCGAACCCGAAGGCGAACTCTCCCGCCGCCTCAACAGCCTCGTGACCGGCCTGGCCTGTGCTCAGGTCGCAAGAGAGATCGGCGTCACGGCGCATCTGAAACTTGGCAAGCAAGCGCGCGACGACGGTGCATTCGACAGCGACAATATCCTTGGCGACGTAACCGAAGCCCTTATCGGCGCGCTTTATCTCGACCGCGGCTTCGACGCCGCCGAAGCGTTCATCCGCAAGCATTGGGCACCGCTCGTCGAGGGGCACATCGACGCCCCCCGCCATCCCAAATCCGCGCTTCAGGAATGGGCAGCCGCCCACAACCGCCGCCCGCCCGCCTACACCATAACCGACCGCAGCGGACCGCATCACGCCCCGCGATTCACGGTGACTGTCAGTCTGGGTAGCGCAGGCGAAGCATCCGCGACGGGCACATCGAAACAGGAAGCCGAAACAGCGGCTGCCTCTGCTCTATTGGAACAACTCAAATGAAATGCGGCCTCGTCGCCATCCTCGGTGCGCCCAATGCGGGTAAATCCACGCTGGTCAACGCGCTTGTGGGTCAGAAAGTCGCCATCGTCAGCCCCAAGGCACAAACCACGCGCGTCCGCCTGATGGGCATCGCGATACAGGGCGAAACCCAAATCCTCCTCGTCGACACGCCCGGCATTTTCGAAGGCAAACGCCGCTTCGACCGCGCGATGGTGCAGGCGGCATGGGGGGGCACGCAGGATGCCGACATGATCGTGCTGCTGATCGATGCTAAAGGCGGTCTTGGTCCGAAGGTCGAGGGCATATTGAAAGGGCTGGAATCACGGCCCGAACCCAAGCTGCTCGTGCTCAACAAGGTCGATGTTGCAGACCACGGCAAGATGCTCCGGCATATCACCGTGCTGACCGAACGACTGACTTTCACCGACACGCTCATCATCAGCGCGACAACCGGCGACGGCGTTGCCGACCTCAAGGCCCGCCTTGCCGCTGCGATGCCCAAGGGGCCGTGGCACTTCCCCGCCGACCAGATCAGCGACGCGACCGACCGCGTCATGGCCGCCGAAATCACCCGCGAACAGATTTTCCTGCAACTGTACCAGGAACTCCCCCAAGCCTGTGCGGTCGAAACCGAAAAATACGAGGAACGACCCGACGGCTCGGTCGAAATCCACCAGCAGATCTTGGTCGCCCGCGACAGCCAGCGCGCCATCGTACTCGGCAAGGGCGGCGCGCGGCTGAAGGAAATCGGCAGCAAAGCGCGGGCGGAACTGGCGGTCATGTTGACCACAAAAGTGCATCTTTACCTGCATGTTAAAGTCTCTCCCAAATGGGACGAGAACCGCGAAGTTTATCGCGATATTGGCCTTGATTGGGTCGACTGAATCAAGGCCTCGACCCACGCCGGGACCAACGCTGTCGCAGGCCCGTTGCGCACATCGGCAAACATCATGCTCCCCAGCGACGGCTCCAGATTCATCTCAAGCGTATCCGCTCCGACATAACGCGCTGTCTGCACAAATCCCGCCGCCGGATAGACCGCACCCGACGTGCCGACGGACACAAACAAATCGCAATCACGGATCGCCGC
>JANOZQ010000047.1:0-1709 GCA_031429555.1 Sphingomonas sp.
CGAAGACGCCGAGATCGACGAGGCCGGGCGCGACGATGAGGCCAGTGGCGTCGATAACTTCATCAACATCGCGCATATCGAAGGCGCCGGTCTCAGCGATGGTATCACCGTCGATGAGGACGTCGAGGCTGCCGCCGGTGACCGCGATGCGGGTCACGCGCGGTGCTCTCTGGTCAGGACGTCGAGGCAGGCCATGCGGACGGCGACGCCCATTTCGACTTGTTCCGCGATGAGAGATCGTCCGGGTAAGTCCGCTATATTGCTCGATATCTCGACGCCACGGTTCATCGGGCCGGGATGCATGACGATGGCTTGCGGATCGGCGCGTGCGAGGCGTTCTTCGGTGAGGCCATAGAGCATATGATATTCGCGGGTGCTGGGAATGAACGCACCATCCATTCGTTCATTCTGGAGGCGGAGCATCATGACGACGTCGGCGCCCGCAATTCCGGAGTCCATGTCGGTAAAGGGCGTAACGCCCATGCGTTGGACGTCGCGTGGCATCAGCGTGGCGGGCGCGACGACGCGGACGTCGGCGGCAAGAGCGGTCAGCGCGAGGATGTTCGAGCGGGCCACACGGCTGTGTAGAACATCGCCGCAAATCGCCACTTTGACGTTGGCAATCCGGCCGAAATGGCGGCGGATGGTAAGCGCATCGAGCAACGCCTGCGTCGGATGCTCGTGGGCACCGTCGCCAGCGTTCAACACGGGACAATCGACCTTGTCGGCGATCAGCGCGACTGCGCCCGACGAAGCGTGGCGGATAACAATGACGTCGGCGCGCATGGCGTTCAATGTGATCGCGGTATCGATGAGCGTCTCGCCCTTTTTCACTGACGACTGCGCTGCGTGCATGTTGACGACATCGGCACCGAGGCGTTTGCCGGCGATTTCGAAACTGAGCAAAGTCCGCGTTGAGTTTTCGAAAAAGGCATTGATCTGGGTCAGTCCATCAAGGCGATGGTCCGATTTGCCGTGGGTCCGGTTGTGCGTCACCCACTGATCGGCTTCGTCGAGTAGAAACGAAATCTCATGCGGTTGCAGACCCGCGATACCAGTGAGGTCGCGATGGGGAAACGGCGATGTCATTAAAGGGGTCGCTTAGGCGGCGCTAGCCAAGCGGTCAATTGCGCCTTGCAGAATGTAGGCGGCGGCGGCGCAATCGACGCGGACCGCGCGTTTGGCGCGGGTGATGTCGGCTTCGATCATCTGGCGCTCGACGGCAGCAGTCGACCAGCGTTCGTCCCAGAGGAGGATCGGAAGGCCGAGGGCTTCGAGATTGCGCGAAAAAGCACGGGTGGACTGAGTGCGGGAGGATTCGCTGCCATCGAGGTTGAGCGGAAGGCCGATCACGATACCTTTGACGCTTTCACGGGTGATCAGCGCTTCGATGGCGGATTTGTCGGCCGTGAATTTGGCGCGAGTGACAAGCGTGGCGGGGCTGGCGATGGTCCAGTAGGCATCGCAGAGCGCCGTGCCGATTGTTTTGCTGCCAACGTCGAGCGCGACGAGGCGACCACGCGTGGGGAGGGCGGCGGTGAAGGTGGTTGAGTCGGTTGTGGTCACTTATTATTGAACCCCGCCAATCGCCGAGCGGCGTCGGTGCGGATGTTGGACCAGAACAGGCTGTAGTCGAAGACGTGATAATTGTTGCCGGGGAGGACATAGGCGCTGATCCCCTTGGGCGGGCCGCCGATAAGCAGGAAGCC
>JANOZQ010000048.1:0-6020 GCA_031429555.1 Sphingomonas sp.
GGCCAAAACGCAAGCCACCACCGACATAGCGCTCCCACCCCATTGTCGCGCCCGCTTCGATTGACACGCGCAGCGGCCCGTGCGGCAGAACCTCGGTGCGATAGTCTGCTGTCTGGGCATCAAAGCGCTCCCAAGAGGGCATCGACACCACGTCGGCGCCAATGCCATGTTCCTCGAGGCGATCCGCAACCGAAATCGCCAGCGACACCTCCGAACCCGTGGCGATCAGGATCACGCGTCGCGCGGCATTTGCTGTGCGCAGGCGATACCCGCCTTTTGCTGACCAGTTTTGGCTGATATCGGTCCGCAATTGCGGCAGATTCTGCCGCGACAGCGCCAGCACCGCCGGACCATCGGCCTTTTCAATCGCCAGCGCCCAGCACTCGGCGGTCTCGATGGCGTCACACGGGCGAAAGACGTCGAGATTGGGGATCAGCCGCAATGACATGATCTGTTCGACCGGCTGGTGCGTCGGGCCATCCTCCCCCACACCAATCGAATCATGCGTCATCACGTAAATGACGCGCGCATTTTGCAGCGCCGATAGTCTGATGGCGGCACGGCAATAGTCGGAAAAGATCAGAAATGTGCCGCCATAGGGAATGATCCCACCGTGTAACGCCATACCGTTCATTGCCGCAGCCATGCCGAATTCACGGATACCGTAATTAATGTAACGGCCCGCGTAATCATTGCGGTCGAGCACCGTCGTCGAAGGTGTTTTCGTGAAGTTCGATCCCGTCAAGTCAGCGGAGCCGCCAACCAGTTCAGGCAACGCCGCTGTTGCTGCCGTCAATGCCATTTCGGACGCCTTGCGCGTGGCAATTTTCTGCGGTGAAGCAATCAGCGCGTCGAGATGCGGTTTCAACCATGCGCTATCGGGCGTACCCATAAAACGACGGCGGAATTCATCCGCGTGCGGCGATGCCTCAAGGTGCGCGTGCCAAGCCTTGTGCGTATCGACCCCACGCGTACCTGCAGCCCGCCACTCGGTCAAAATATCTTCCGGCACTTCAAACGGTGCATAGGGCCAGTCAATCGCTGCCCGCGTCGCCGCCACTTCGTCCTTGCCAAGCGGGCTGCCATGGGGGGCCTTGGTCCCCTGCTTGTTCGGTGAACCTTTGCCGATCAGCGTGCCGCAGGCAATCAACGTCGGCTTTTCATTCTTCAATGCCGACTGAATAGCACGCTCTATATCATTGAAATTATGGCCATCGCAGGTTTCCACATGCCACCCACTGGCAATGTAGCGTGCAGGAATGTCCTCGCTTGTCGAAAGGGTTGTCGCGCCGTCAATGGTAATCCGGTTGTCATCCCAGAACACAATCAACCGATTCAGTCCGAGGTGCCCGGCAAGCCCAACCGCTTCATGGTTGATACCTTCCATCAGGCAGCCATCGCCCGCGATAACATATGTATGGTGGTCAACCAGACCATCACCGAACTCGGCGTTTAGGTGGCGCTCCGCAATTGCCATCCCGACCGCCATTGCAAGTCCCTGCCCCAGCGGCCCGGTTGTGCACTCCACGCCTTCCAGCTCGAAATTCTCAGGATGCCCCGCGCACGGGCTGCCAAGCTGACGGAAATTGCGAATGTCATCAATTGTGGGGCGCGCATAGCCCGTCAGATACAACGTTGAATAAGCCAGCATGGAACCGTGCCCGGCCGACAGAACAAACCTATCACGGTCAGGCCATTTCGGTGCTTGCGCGTCAAACTTCAGAAATTTTGTGAAGAGGACTGTCGCCACATCGGCCATACCCATCGGCATACCGGGGTGTCCGGAATTCGCGGCTTCCACCGCATCCATAGTAAGCGCTCGGATGGCATTGGCGAGGCGTTCCGGCGAGACGGTCATGGGGAAGTCCTCGGGATCGTGATTCGCTTCGACAGCGACGGTGCGTTCCTTTGTCGCGGGGGGGCGCAGCCGTCAACGTGCCATCGATAGTTGATGCGGCGCGCATGCGTGCTATTCATCCGACGATGACCGAAGATCCAACCACGCTGGCACTGGCCCGCATCGACCGCGCTCTAACCCGCATCGAAGCGGCGGCGCAGCGCAAACCAGCAGCAGAAGTAAACGATTCGCGCTATCAGGCACTGCGCACACGCACTCAAGCAGCCTTGGCGAGTCTTGAAACTGTCATCGCACAAGCGGGAGGGCGTCACTGATGGCCGATGTCGAATTGAGCGTTGGCGGACGGCAGTATAGCATCGCGTGTCGCGACGGGGGCGAGGATCATCTGCGTACCATTGCGGCGCACGTTGACCGTAAAGCCGCCGAAGCGCGCGCTGCGGTGGGCGACGTCAATGAAGCGCGGCAGTTATTGTTTGCAGCGCTTCTGCTCGCAGACGAAATTTCAGAAAATGCAGGTGGCCCGGCACCCACACAAACGGATCCGCATATCGCAACTGTTCTCGTACAATTGGCCAATCGCATCGAAGCCGTTGCCGATACGCTCGAGAGTGCCTAAATAGCTTGTGGCGGGCACTGCCCGGTACGAGTTCGTTGAACATCCCTGAGGCGATTATTCTTCCTAGGGGACTGTCCCTGTTCAGGCCCTGGCCTGCGTATATGGTTCCCACCTGACGTTACTGGCGTCAGAGGATATTCGGAGCAAACGACCATGGTGGTCCCGCCAACTGCTCTGAATGCCTTACGAAAAAAATTGAGAGATATTCGGCAAAGTATTCCGTTAAAACAAAAAACTAATTCGCTTCGGTTGAATTCTGTTCTTGAAAACTTGCTGACGAACGCGCCCTCGGTTGGGCTTTATTACCCTATGGGCGGCGAACCCGATCCTTGGCCATTGCTGGAAAGATATGATGCTGTAACTGCATTGCCAGCCCTTACGCCAGACGAGCCACTGATGATCTTTCGCCGCTGGGCACTTGGCGATATTCTGGTGGCAACAGCGTGGGGCGGGCAGCAGCCAATCAAAGCGGCCGCCTCGGTCATACCCAAATTTATCCTAGTACCAATGCTGGGGTTTGACGCCGCGTTCAATCGGATCGGACAAGGCGGTGGTCACTATGACCGTTATCTCGCTGCGCATCCGGCTGCTTGCCGCATCGGCATTGCATGGGAAGCACAGCGCGTTGATAGGATCGAACCGCAGCCATGGGATGTGCCGATGGACGCCATCCTCACAGAAACCGGTTTTTACATGAAGGATCTAACCCGATGCCAGCGCCCCTAGACCCGCCGAGCTGGCGCAAGCCGGTAGGAATGTTTCTTATTCTGGCGCTTATTCTCGTTTGGGCGGTCATCATCCTGATCTTCACGCCTGCGATCCTGACGCTCGCATGGCCGCTGCAAGCCGTGTTTTTCGCTATTTTCGGCACTGTCTGGATATTCCCGCTCAAGCCGCTTTTGCGCTGGATGGAGCTGGGTCCGACAAAATAGCGCTATGGCGCGAGTGACGGGGCTCGAACCCGCGACCTCCGGCGTGACAGGCCGGCGCTCTAACCAACTGAGCTACACCCGCTTGATAAGCGTGAGGCGCGGCTGTTAGGCGACCCCCCTTAGGCTGTCAAGGCAATGTCGGCGCGCGGTGGCAATCGTTAAGTTCTCGGCAATTTGACGTCAAAATGGCGGATTTCCGGCCTGTAATCTTAACTATTCGAACACCCCGCGCAACCGATTGCATGGTGGTGTTCCCGTGCAACAACCGGCTGTGCACTGACGTCATCCGATCGAAACCGCGTTAACGATTTGTTGGTTACTGTCGGCCCATAAGCGCCCCATCGAATTGAATTTTTGTTGGGGACGGTAATGATTTCCGGGGCTGAGTGGTCGATTTTGAACGTACGGCTGGCGCGTATTGCGCCGCTAGTCATTGCGTCGGCGACCATTGCATTTGCTGATCCGGCTTACGCAGTCGGGACCGCGGCAGGCACAACGATCAGCAATACGGCGACAGCGACTTACACTGATCCATTGGGGGCGACCGTGACGGTGCCTTCGAACCAGGTCGACGTCCGTGTTGACGAGATTTTGAATGTAACAGTCGCAACGGCAGACCCGGGGGATGTCGCAACCTTGCCCGGTGCAACAAACCAAGTCTTGAGTTTCAACGTCACCAATACCGGCAACGGTTCCGAAGCCTTCCGCCTTGCTCCAATCAACGCGATTGGCGGCGATAATTTCGATCCGACAACAACGTCGCTCGTGATCGACAACGGTAACGGTGTTTACGACCCCGGCATCGACGTGGTGTATATCCCTGGATCGAATGATCCCGTGCTCGCACCCGATACCTCGGTCAAAATCTTTGTTCTTTCGACGATCCCGGCAGGCGCTACCGATGGACAGCGCGGCCAGACCGACCTGACGGCAACTGCCGCCACGGGCAGCGGCGCGCCGGGAACAAGCTTTGCAGGACAAGGACAAGGCGGTGGTGATGCAGTCGTCGGTCTGACAACAGCGGTCGGGCGCGACGACGGTTTCTACATCGTCAATGCTGCCACAGTGACGTTTGTGAAAAGCGCAACCGTGCGTGATCCCTTCGGCGGCACAAAATCAGTGCCGGGTGCCGTAATCACTTACACGCTTGTCGCAACCGTCGCTGGATCGGGCTCGCTTGCCAATCTCGCCGCGGGCGATCCAATCCCCGCTAGCACGACTTACCTGCCTGCAAGCATCACATCGCAGTCTGTCGCGTTGACTGACGCGACCGACGCCGATGCCGGTGAATTTGCCGGCAACCGCATCACGGTCCGTTTCGGCACCGTACCCGGCGGCCAGACACGCACGGTCACATTCAAAGTCACGATCAACTGAACATGATGGAAAGGAATCCCCCCATGAAACTCCTTCTTGCCCTCTTCGCGCTGCTCGTTCCCGTGGCTGCCCAAGCCGCCAACGAAGTTGCGCTGACCAGCAGCGTCTTTGTTGAGAAATCAGTGCCGCAAACCGACGGCAAGACGCGCTTGGTGCTTGAAGAACCCAAAGTCGTCGTGCCCGGCGACCGTTTGGTGTTTGTACTCAACTACAAAAATCTCGGCGGAAAACCGGCAACCGACTTCGTCGTGACCAATCCGATGCCAGGGGCTGTTGCCTATCAGGGCACAGGCGACAGCGGCGCAATCGTCTCGATTGATGGCGGCAAAAGCTGGGGCGCCCTGCCCGCGCTCAAGGTCCGCAAGGCCGATGGCAGCGTTCGTGCCGCCTATCCCGAAGACGTGACGCATGTCCGCTGGGCCATGAAAACGCCGATCCCGGTGGGCGCAGCCGGCAAACTCAGTTTCCGCGGCGTCGTTCGATAGCTGCAAACCCGTTTTGAGTGCCGACGGGGTGGAAAGAGGCACTTTGAGTTTTAGTAAAGAGAGACCAGGACGATGATCAGGACCATGAAGCTGCTGGCGGGGGCCAGCTGCGTTGTGCTTTCAGGCTTAGCGGCCACGACTGCGTATGCGGCGGGGACGACGGCGAACAGCACGATATCGAACACGGCGACGGTCAGCTATTCGGTTGGCGGGACGGCGCAGGCACCGGTGTCGAATGCGCCGACGGTCTTCACGGTCGACCGCAAAGTGGTCTTCCGCGTCGACGAAACCGCACCGATTGCCACGACATCGGTCGCGCCGGGCCAGTCGGCCGCCGTCACCACATTCACGGTCTCGAACACATCCAACGCCACGATGGATTTTGGTCTGTCGGTGCCCGCGCAACAGGCCGGTGGTCCAGGGGCCCACAGCAATACCGATAACTTCGATGTGACCGCACCGACGATCTATGCCGATACCAACGGCAACGGCGTCTATGATGCCGGCACCGATCTGGCGATCACATTCCTCGATGAAGTCCTTGCCGATACCTCGCGCACTGTCTTCATTGTGGCAAACATTCCCGCAGGACGCGCGACCGGTGACGTTGCCGCTGTATCGCTGCTGGCACAGGCCCGCGACGGGGGGGCCGCAACCGTGCAGGGTGGCATCGCAACCGCAACTGCCGGTGCCAATACGGCCGCCATGGACACCGTCCTTGCCGACACCGCCTATGACGCCCTCAACACCGC
>JANOZQ010000049.1:0-1541 GCA_031429555.1 Sphingomonas sp.
ACGGCGAAGGCGGCGTTGAAGATTGCGGTCGATATGGCTGAAGAAGGGCTCATCACGCGCGACGAAGCGATTTGTCGGGTTGATCCGTCAGCGCTCGATCAGTTGCTGCACCCGACGCTTGATCCGCTGGCGAAGCGTGACGTGCTCGTGAAAGGGCTGCCAGCCTCCCCGGGTGCGGCGTCAGGCATTGCCGTGTTCGACAGCGATACGGCGGAAAAGCGCGCGGAGATGGGTGAAAGCGTTATCCTCGTCCGGACCGAAACCAGCCCCGAAGACATTCACGGCATGCATGCCGCCAAAGGCATCCTCACGGCGCGCGGCGGAATGACTTCGCATGCAGCAGTCGTTGCGCGCGGCATGGGGCGACCTTGCGTTTCGGGCGCGGGTTCACTCAGCATCGACGCCAAGGCAAAGACAGCCTGTGTCGGTACCCGCGAAATCCGCGAGGGTGATGTCCTGACCATTGACGGCGCATCGGGCGAAGTCATGGTCGGCGCGGTCGCCACAGTGCAGCCCGAGCTGTCGGGCGATTTCTCGACACTGATGGTCTGGGCGGATGCAGCGCGCCGGATGAAAGTGCGCGCCAATGCCGAAACACCCGCAGACTGCCGCATCGCGCGTGATTTCGGAGCCGAGGGTGTGGGGCTGTGCCGCACCGAGCATATGTTTTTTGAAGCGGCGCGGATCACCGCCGTGCGCGAGATGATATTGGCGTCTGACGAAAAGGGGCGGCGGGCGGCACTTGCGAAATTGCTACCCGAACAGCGTGCCGATTTTCTTGGTATTTTCGAAGTTATGGCGGGGCTGCCCGTGACGATCCGTTTGCTTGATCCACCGCTGCATGAATTTCTGCCCACCGAGGAGTCCGATTTCGAAGCAGTTGCCGAAGCCGCCGGCGTCAGTGTTGACGTCCTGAAACGGCGGGCATCCGAATTGCACGAGTTCAACCCGATGCTGGGCCATCGCGGGTGTCGTCTGGGCGTAACCTATCCCGAAATTTACGAAATGCAGGCGCGCGCGATCTTCGAGGCGGCATGCGATCTCGACATTTCGCCAATCCCCGAAGTGATGGTGCCGCTCGTTGCAACGAAGCGCGAGCTTGAGCTGATGAAGGACGTCATCGACCGCACGGCCGAAGCGGTGTTTGCCGAACGCGGAAAGCGGATAGAGTATCTGGTGGGTACGATGATCGAGCTGCCGCGTGCCGCCTTGATGGCAGGCGAGATTGCCCAAGTCGGTGCGTTCTTCAGCTTCGGTACGAATGATCTGACGCAGACCACGCTTGGCGTTTCACGCGACGACGCCAGCCGGTTCCTTACCGTCTATGTCGATCAGGGTATCTATGCGACCGACCCGTTCGTAAGCCTTGACGTCGATGGCGTTGGCGAGTTGGTCCGGCTGGCAGCGGAGCGGGGCCGAGCAACACGGGCCGATATCAAGCTCGGCATTTGCGGCGAACATGGCGGCGATCCGGCGAGCATATCGTTTTGCGAAAGCGTTGGCCTCGATTATGTCAGTGCTTCACCTTACCGTGTGCCCAT
>JANOZQ010000050.1:0-10055 GCA_031429555.1 Sphingomonas sp.
TTATTCAGGTCGAAGTCGAGACGCCAACGAAGCTGACTGCAAAGCAAAAAGAACTGCTCGAAGCCTTCCGCGAAACCGAGACCGGCGAGGAATGCCCGAAATCGACGGGGTTCTTTGACAAATTGCGTTCGGTGTTCGACGATATTGTCTGACCAAGGGGATTGAAGATGAAGCGTGCATTTCTGACTATCGCTGGCTTGCTGACGGCATCGTGCGCATTTGCGCAGCAGCCCGAAGTGACGATCAAAGTCGAGCAAATCGCGCCCGGTATCGCGGTGCTGTTCGGACAGGGCGGTAACATCGGGCTGTCCTATGGCGAGGACGGCAATGTCCTGATCGATGACCAGTTTGCGCCACTGACGCCCAAAATCCTTGCCGCCGTTGCGACCGTCGATCCTGACCCGGTCAAATTCCTGATCAATACACATTGGCATGGCGACCACACCGGCGGGAATGAAAATCTGGGCAAGACCGGTACTGTTATCATGGCGCACGACAATGTCCGCGTCCGCATGATGAGCCCGCAGACTCGGGGAACGCGGACGACGCCACCCTCTTCCAAAATCGCGTTGCCAGTCGTGACGTATCATGATGGACTGTCGCTGCATGTGAATGGCGACGAAATTCGCACGGTCCATGTCCATGACGCGCACACCGACGGCGATTCTTTTGTGATGTGGAAAAAGGCAAATGTCGTTCACATGGGTGACTTGTTTTTCAACAAAGTGACGTTGCCATTCATCGATCTGGACTCAGGCGGTAGTGCGCGGGGATTGTTGGCCGCTGCGGATAAGGTGCTGTCGATGACCAATGCCGAAACGAAATATATTCCGGGGCATGGGCCGATGGCGACCCGCGCCGATCTGGTTGCTTATCGTGATATGCTAAATACGGTCATTGGCAGCGTTGCTAGTGGCATCAAGGCGAAAAGATCGCTGGCACAAATTCAGGCGACAAAGCCGGCCGCTAAATGGGAAGTCTCGGGTGGCTTCATCAGCGGTGACGCTTTTGTGAAAGCAATCTTTGACAGTTTGAACAAGCCGGTCGCGGCTCATAAGCATCATTGAAGCCCGCCGCTCGTCCATCCCCAATAAGGGGATGGGCGGTGCGCCGGAATAATGGTCAGCCTGCAAAAATTGCGGCAATGACCAGCATGTGAGCGCCGATGGCGGTGGCAGTGAATACTGCGCCTTCGAACGTCTGCATGATGCAGTCTCCTTTTTGTTGTTTCATCACGATAACGTGATCCCACAACCCCTACTGAATTAGTGTGGTTTAACAATCGCAATGATTGCGCAGACGATTGCAGTAAATGCAATCGTCTGGAATCGACGCTAATCAGTGAAGGTGAGTTCGATGACTTGACCCGGCGTCGCACGGCAGAACATCGGCGTGGTGCGGTCGCCGTCGGGATAGGTCGACGTCAGCGCTGCATTGATCCGCCAGCCACCGTTGCCCTGAACGAGCGACGTAACGCGGTCAAACTTGAGGCGTGATCCACCAGTAACGCCGATCTGGCGGGCCGCTTCGAATAAACAATTCTGCAGCGATGAACGAGCCGCAGTCTGCACGGACGTAAGATCAGCCGAGATCGTCGCCGGCGGCTTCGGCGGAAACTCGGGCTTGGTGGTTGCCGTGCTGCCGTCCTGTGATGATTTTGCTTTCCCGCGCGTGAGCAGTGCGATCAAACCGCCGGCAACAAGAACGCCGCCGATGATGGCCCCTGCGCTTGGCCCGTTATTCCCCGGTCTCGTCGGCTGTGGGCTGTATCGATTGCCGTAGCCGAAGGTCGCCTTGCACCGGTTGCTGACCCAGATGAAATCCCGGGTGTAACCCCAGTTTTGCCCCGCGACGCAGCGATTGCTCTCTTGATAAAGCAGTTCAACGCGATTTTCAGTGCCCACATAGCAGCGTTCCTGCTGACGTCCGCGGGCAACGCATTCGAGCGTTCCTGCGAAATTCTGGCTGTCCCAATTGCCGCTTGGCGGTTGGGGTTGCGGACGGTTTTGTGACGCATAGCCATAGCCGAACGTCGCAATGCAACGGTTGCGGACCCAGATGCGCCGGTTGTCATAGCCCCAGTCGTAATTCTGGCGGCAATTGCCCTGTTCAGTCTGAAGCAGGACAACACGATTGCCCGTGCTGACGGTACATGTTTCCTGTCGGTTATTGTATGTCGCACAGCGCAGGGTGCCTTCAAATTCCTGCGGACCGCCGGGATAGCCGGGCGGCGGGAGGTTTCTGTTATCCTGCGCGAGAAGCGGGGTCGCAACCAATTGCGCAGCGACAAGTGCTGCCAACGACATAAGCTCGACAACACGCATTTTCTCGCTCCTAATTGGTTATTTTTCCAAGATGAAGCGTAACAACCGTGCGGTCAATTGCCAAAGACGCGGTCGAAAATTGTGTCAACATGTTTGAAATGATAACCGAGATCAAATTTGTCCTCGATCTCCGCGACCGACAGATGGGCTGTCACTTCAGTGTCAAATTTGAGCAATTCCATCAGCGATAGCACGCCGTCGGATTCCCAGACCTGCATCGCATTCCGTTGGACGGCTTTGTAAGCGTCTTCGCGGCTCATCCCTGCTTGCGTAAGCGCCAGGAGAACGCGTTGCGAGTGAACAAGCCCGCCCATGCGGTCGAGATTTTTCTGCATCCGCTCTGAATAGATCAGCAATTTGTCGATGACGCCGGTCAGCCGGGCGAGCGCGAAATCGAGCGTGATGGTGGCATCGGGGCCGATCATGCGCTCGACCGACGAATGCGAAATGTCGCGTTCGTGCCACAGCGCGACGTTTTCGAGTGCGGGGACGACGGCACTGCGCACCATACGGGCGAGACCGGTTAGGTTTTCGGTCAGTACAGGATTGCGCTTGTGCGGCATGGCCGACGAGCCCTTTTGGCCGGGTGCGAAATATTCTTCGGCTTCGAGCACTTCGGTGCGCTGGAGGTGGCGGATTTCGGTGGCAAGGCGTTCAATGGATCCGGCAATCACACCCAGCGTTGCAAAGAACATGGCGTGACGATCACGCGGGATGACTTGAGTCGAGACGGGTTCAATGGTCAGACCCATCTTGGCGGCGACATGTTCTTCGACGCGGGGATCGATATTAGCAAATGTGCCGACCGCGCCGGAGATTGCACAGGTCGCGATGTCTGCACGCGCGGCAACAAGGCGCTCACGGTTGCGGGCGAACTCGGCATAGGCTTGTGCCAGTTTCATGCCGAACGTGACTGGCTCGGCATGAATGCCGTGGCTGCGGCCGATGGTCGGCGTCATTTTATGTTCGAACGCCCGTCGTTTGATCACATCGAGCAACGCATCAATGTCGGCAATCAGGATGTCGGCAGCACGTGCCATTTGCACCGCGAGCGCTGTATCGAGCACGTCCGAACTGGTCATGCCCTGATGAAGGAAGCGCGCTTCGTCACCGACATGATCGGCAACCCAGGTCAGGAACGCGATCACATCATGCTTGGTCACGGCTTCGATGGCGTCGATGGCAGGAACATCGATAACAGGGTTGGTCGCCCACCAGTCCCAGACCGCTTTCGCGGCACTTTCGGGCACAACGCCCAGATCGGCCATCGCGTCGAGCGCGTGCGCCTCGATCTCGAACCAGATGCGGAAACGGGTTTCGGCCGACCACAGGGCAACCATATCGGGGCGTGAATAGCGTTCTATCATGCGCAGCCGCCTAGCAGGGACCAACCGAGGCGACAACGCGGTCGGTCGAGCAACGCATATGGTTTATGCCCGTTTAATTATTAGCGGCTTCGATGCCGCCCCTATGTTGCTTACCGGATATGGAGAATACCGATGAAAACTTTTTTGATCGCTGCCAGCATGATTGCACTGGCATCACCCGCATTGGCCCAGATGACCGGCCCGGCGCCATCGACTCCGCCTGCCTCGACACCAATGCCAGAGTCGTCTGCTGCGCCGCAGGACAGTGCTGCCCCCGCCGCGGCACCCGCGTCTGATCCCAAGACTATTATCGCGTCCGAATTTCCGACGTATGACAAGGATGCAAACGGCGCACTGAGCCGTGTCGAGTTCGATACCTGGTTGACTGCGCTCAAGGAAAAAGCAGGTGAGACCGCGATGAAGCCTGCCGATAAGTCGTCATGGCTCAAAACAGCATTTACGACGGCAGACAAGGATAAAAGCAAGGGGGTCAGCCTCGCCGAACTGACCGATTACCTGACCGCAGCAGCCTAAGCCGCGACGGGTCGCACGGCGGGCCTCTTTCGTTGAAGGGGGCCCGTTTGCTTTATCGAATGTTTTCAACCGGGAAACACTTGGCTAAGGGCGTTTGATGCCACGCCCAGCTTGTAAACCCGTTAATCAGTTTTGACCGCTGCGCCGCTATATCTGTCGGTACCCACGCCAACAGGTCGTGAACTCGCCTATATTGCCGATGCGCTCGAGAGACGCGAACTTGCGGGCGACGGCCGATATACAAAATTGTGTCATGCGTGGCTTGAGGCAGACGGACAGCCAACAGGCGTTGCTGACCCATTCGTGCACAGCGGCGCTTGAAATGGCGGAGTTATTGCTCAATTTGCAACCGGGTGACGAAGTCATCATGCCGTCGTTTACTTTCGTATCGACTGCAAATGCGTTTGTCCTGCGCGGTGCAATACCGGTGTTCGTGGACATCAGGCCCGACACGATGAACATTGATGAAGCGCTGATCGAAGCGGCTATTACGCCACAAACACGAGCAATCGTTCCTGTACATTATGCCGGTGTCGGGTGTGAGATGGATGCAATCATGGCCATAGCGCACCGGCACGGGCTTGCTGTCGTAGAGGACGCTGCTCAGGGGATCGGAGCCACATATCGTGGCCGGGCGTTGGGCAGCATCGGCGATTTTGGCGCGATTAGCTTTCACGAGTCTAAAAATCTGGTCAGCGGAGAAGGCGGCGCGTTGCTGGTCAATCGACCCGGTCATGCAATCCGTGCGGAAATCATCCGTGAAAAGGGCACAGACCGTGGCCGTTTTTTCCGCGGCGAGGTGGATAAATATACTTGGCAGGAAATGGGGTCGTCATTTCTGCCGTCCGAACTCACAGCGGCGTGTTTGTGGGCTCAGCTTGAACGCGGTGACGCGCTGACTGCTGCGCGGATTGATTGTTGGGACCGCTATGATGAAATGCTTGGTCCCCTTGAAAACGGGGCGAAGTTGCGGCGGCCTATAGTGCCTGCTGAATGTGGCCATAACGGCCACATTTATGCAGTGATTTTGCCCACGGCAGACGCTCGCTTTCGCGCGATCCAGCACTTAAGTCGCGCAGGGATCGGTGCGGCATTCCACTATGTCCCGCTCCATTCGTCGCCAGCGGGGCTACGCTATGGCCGCATCAATGGCGCGCTAGCGGTGACCGACGACATTGCTGCGCGGCTGCTGCGGCTGCCGATGTCCTCTACTCTGGCGGAAATCGACCAAGTGCGCGTCGTCCATACCCTCACGGCAGCGCTCGGCTAGGCGTCTGTAGCGGCAAATTTCCGGGCTAGCTCGATGGCATCGAGCATTTTTGCGGCGGCCATGAAGACAGCACCGCTACACGCCGCGAACAACAGCCATCCGCCAATGCCGGGATACGCGTTCAGATACGCTTTGCCGCGTTCCATAGCGCCAGTCGCAAGCGCATATGTGATAAGATAAACTTCCCATCTGGTCTTGATGACGAACAAGCGACCGATTTTTTTCCACATACAGATGTTAACGCAAGGAGCGGGCCAGTGGCGGTAATGCGTTCATGCGTCTTAACGTAGATGGTAAACTGTCAGTTAACCCGACAGTTCGGTAACGTCGAGCGACGTCAGTAGTGCATTTCGGGCGGCTTTGATGTTGGCCCATAGTGTCGGATTGGAAAGGTCACCGGACGCAATGGTCTCGGGCCAGTATTGTTTGATCAAATCGGCAATCCGGTCGAGTTTGGCTTCATCAACCATGAAGCGCTGATCAACAGTAGTTGGGTCGGCGACGACGCGGAGACGAAGACAGGCGGGGCCGCCGCCATTGGCCATCGATTCCCGGACATCAACGGGGATGGCAGCGCGGATCGGGCCGTTCCCGGCAATGTGCGCGTCAATCCAGGTGCGGACGCGCGGGTGGTCATAGGCTTCGATCGGCAGAATGAGCGCCATGCCGCCGGTCGGCCGTGAAACGAGCTGCGCGTTGAACAAATAGCTCTGGATCGCTTCGGTGAGTGATACGGCGCTGGCAGGAACTTCGACGATCTCGACTTCGGGAAGATGCGCGCGCAGATGGGCGTAAAAGCGCTCTTTGTCCTCAAATGCCTGCTCGTGCGTGAAGAGGACGTGTTCGTTGGCGACCGCAACGACATCATTGTGGAACGCGCCTGCTGCAATGGCTTCGGTCGATTGCTGGACGAACAGCGCCCTTTCAACGTTGTGTATGCGGGCTACAGCTTTGGACGCTTCGACATGCTGGCGGGCAGGAAACGGACCGCCGCCTGCGCCATAGACAAAGACTTCGACGCCGGGTTCGCCGTGGCGAGGGCAAAGGCGCATGTGGTTGGCGGCACCTTCGTCGCCGAACGGGACAGGAATCGGCGGATGAACAGCAAAAGCGCTGTTGGCAAAGGCGAGTTGCAGCTGCGGCAACGTATCGCGCCATTCATGGCTGCGGTGCGGCATCGTCATCAGGTTGGCGACAGTCAGATGACATTTGCTGTCGGTTGAGTCTGGGGCGGGCGTAACAGTGGCGGCATTGGCTGCCCACATCGCCGAGGCTGACAAAGCACAAGCGCGCAGGCCGTGGTCGGCTTCGCTGATGGTTGTGCCGAGTGCCTCCAGCCACGCACTGGCGGGTCGACGGGCGGGCACAAAAATCCCCTGTGACAAACCAAGGCGGACATTGGTGCGCATTTTTTCGACGCCCTGCAATGCGGCCGCGCGCGGGTGCGATGGTCCACCGGCGTTTTTGGCGGAGGCAAGATTGCCGAGGCTCAAACCAGCATAATTATGGCTCGGCCCGACGATGCCATCGAAGTTGATCTCCACCAAGCTCATTGCGGAGCGACCTGCACGATTTGGCCGGGTTCGACCGACAATGCCTTTGCGCCCTCGGGATCGATGATGCCGTCGTCGGTCACGCAGGCCCAAGCCGCGCGAAAGTCGGCCAGGTGACCACAGGCCGCAATTGCCCGCGTTGCCGAGTTCGCCGCAACTTTGGCGATCTCAACATCACGAGACTTTGCCACTGTTTTCACGTGGTCAGTCCGCGTGTGCATCGTCGGGCCGCCGTCGAAAATGTCGATATAATGATCGTGGACGAAGCCTTCGTTCTCGAGCATGCGCATTGCGGCACGGCCGCTGGGGTGGGGCAGGCCCATAACAGCGCGCGCGCTCTCGGGAAGGAGCGCTGTGTAAATGGGGTGTTTGGGCATTAGGTCAGCGATAAACTGAAAGCCGTTGACTGCGTTGAAGGCGTCGGCTTCGGGAAAGGTCATGCCGAAAAACTTGCCCGCAAGGCCATCCCAGAACGGCGATCCACCGCCTTCATCGAAGACGCCACGCAATTCGGCAAAGATACGTTCGGCAAAGCGGGCACGGTGCGCGCGGATATATAGATAGCGGCTGCGTGCGAGGAGCATGCCGAGCCCGCCTGCGCGCTCGTTGGGGTGCAAGAACAGGCCACCGACTTCGCTCGCGCCCTCAAAATCGGTCGAAAGCGAAAGCATCTCGGCGCGGAATGTGCGGTTGAGTTCGGACGAAGTCTGGGTCAGTGTGCCGATGCGGTAGCTGTAAAAAGGCGCAGATTGTCCGATCTTGCTGTAGATCTGACAGGTGCCGCGGATGTGCGGATCGTCGATGTTTTCGAGCATCAGGACGATAAGGTCGTCGTCGAGTGTATCGTCGGCCCGGGCAAAGGTCGCTTCGCCGCGGGCGAGCTTTGCTTTCAGGTTGGGTTTATCGGGCGGCAGATTGGTGAAGCCGCCGCCGGTCAGCTTTGCCATTTCATAGAGCGAGCCAAGGTCGGACGCGCGGGCGGCGCGGAGGCGGAAGGTCATGGTTGAAAAGCCCCGTTAGCAATGCGGTGTAAGGTTAATGCCGATAGCATCGCTCGCTCTGCCAACGATTCAACAATCATATATTCATCGGGCGAGTGGATCGCACCGCCACGCACGCCCATTGTATCGACGACGGGAACGCCGCAGGCCGCGATGTTGTTGCCGTCACACACGCCGCCCGAGGCTTTCCAGCCGATGGTCTGGCCAAGGTCCGCGCCGCATTGCTTGACGAGGGTGAAAAGCGCTTCGGCTTTGGCATCCATCGGTTTGGGCGGGCGACCGAAACCGCCGTGGGTATGAATGTGGACGTCGTGCTTAGCAGCGATGCCGGCAACGATCAGGTCGATGGCCGCTTTGGTCCGCGCTTCGATTTCAGGTGTGCCAGGCCGCAGGTTGACGCGCAGTACCGCGTGGTCGGGCACGACATTATTCGGGCCACCGCCGTCGATTCTGGCGGGGTTGACCGACAGGCCGGGAACTTTGAGTGCAGCAAGCTCCAGTGCGAGGGCGGCAGCAGCGAGCAGCGCATTGCGGCCATCCTCCGGATTGCGGCCTGCGTGGGCAGGCTTGCCGGTGACAATGAAGCTGAAATTGCCGCTGCCGGGGCGAGCACCTGCGAGCGTGCCGTCAGGAAGCGCGGCGGGTTCGTAAGTGAGAGCCGCTAGTTTTCCTTGGGCGAGGTCGGCGATGAGCGCAGCTGAGGACGCCGAGCCGGTTTCCTCATCGCTATTGATCAGGACATCATAGCCGAGCGCCGACGCTTCTGGGCTGGTTTCGAATGCCTTTAGCGCCGCAAGCATGACCGCAATCCCTCCCTTCATATCCGCGGTGCCAGGACCGTTGATGACGCCGGAGTCGATCTCGCGCAGCATCTGGAACGGGTGATCGGCGGGGAAGACGGTGTCCATGTGGCCGGTCAGGAGAATGCGGCGGTTTGCGGTCGGGCGGACGCTGAGGTGGAGGTGCTGTCCACGCTGGATAGTGCGGGTGCTGCCGTCGGGCGCGATGCTATCTTCGGGCGCGGGGTCAACCAAACGAAGTGCGCCGGGCAAGTCCGAAAACGCGTCGGACAGCAGCGTTGCGACGCGGGAGAGGCCGTTCAGATTGCCGGTGCCGCTGTTGATCGCTGCCCATTGCTCGACTTGCGCCAGCATAGGCGCGGCCGCAGCACTTTCGGTCAGCGCATGTTCTTTAGCATCCATCGGCACGCTCTAGCCGCGTGCGAAGTGCTTGTCGAAGGGGCGAAGGCGCGCCATAGCCGAATGACTATTCAGGGAGCTTTTATGACCACGTATCTCGACCGTTCGGGCCTCAAAGTCGCGCCTGTTCTGGCAACATTTGTCGAGGATGAGGTTTTGCCGGGGACGGACATCGATGCAGCGCATTTGTGGGACGGACTGGCGGCGATTCTGACACGCTTTGCGCCGGTAAACGGGGCCTTGCTGGCGAAGCGGGATGATTTGCAGGCGCAGATCGATGCGTGGCACGAAGCGAACCCGTTTGAGCAAGAGGGGTATGAGACTTTTCTGCGCGAGATTGGTTATCTCGTTCCAGAGCCGACGCCATTTACGATTGATACCGCCAATGTGGATGCCGAAGTGGCGACGATGGCGGGACCGCAGTTGGTTGTGCCTGCGCTGAACACGCGCTTTGCGCTGAATGCTGCCAATGCGCGGTGGGGAAGCCTGTATGATGCGCTCTATGGCACCGATGCGCTGGATGCGCCCCCTGCGAAGGCGGGCGGTTATGACGTTGAACGCGGT
This sequence comes from Sphingomonas sp., assembly GCA_031429555.1. Taxonomy (GTDB): domain Bacteria; phylum Pseudomonadota; class Alphaproteobacteria; order Sphingomonadales; family Sphingomonadaceae; genus Sphingomonas_O. The sequence goes on from JANOZQ010000050.1 coordinate 9,813, forward strand.
GCGGCAGTAATAGCGCGGGCCAAGGCGTTCCTTGATGAGGCAGTGCCGGGATGGCGCGATGATAGGCATGTCATCGGCGAATGCACCGGTAGAAAACTGTTTAAAAATAATGGTTTGCATATCGAATTATGTTTTGACCGTGAAAGTGTGATCGGCAGGAGCGATCCGGATGGTGTGTCGGATGTCATTCTTGAATCGGCGCTCTCGACGATTATTGATCTGGAGGATTCAGTCGCGGCGGTC
>JANOZQ010000051.1:0-2049 GCA_031429555.1 Sphingomonas sp.
GGCATTTTGTTTGTCGATGCGTCGCAATCGGCCGGCAAGGTCGCGCTGCCCAATGCTGACCTGATCGCGATCTCGGCGCATAAATTTGGCGGCCCGCCTGGAATCGGCGCGCTACTGGTCCGTGATCTGGGGTTGTTGTCAGCAAGCGGGGGGCAGGAACGTGGCTATCGTTCCGGCACCGAGAACTTGCCGAGTGCCTTGGGTATGGCCGCTGCCTTTGAAGCACCGCGTGGGTGGCTGGAGCGGGCGGTTGACCTACGCGCGCATCTTGATGCCGCGATTGAAGCGGCAGGCGGACAAGTGGTCGCGAAAGGTAGCACGCGCCTGGCGACGATTGCTGGATACCGGATGCCTAGCGTGGCATCGTCTGCACAACTTATCCAGTTTGATATGGCTGGGATCGCGATCTCCGCGGGTAGTGCTTGTTCTTCGGGAAGCCTGAAGCCAAGCCATGTCTTGGCCGCTATGGGATGGCGCGAGGCGGAGGCAAACGAAGTCATCCGTGTTTCGTTCGGTCCCGAGACCACGCGCGCCGACGTCTATCGGTTCATCGAAGCGTGGAAGCGCATTGCGGGCCGTGCCGGATGATTTACCTCGATTATCAGGCGACAACGCCGCTTGCGCCCGAAGCGCGCTATGCGATGCTTCCTTGGCTAACCGCAGGAGGTTCGGCCAATCCGCATTCGTCGCATGTGATTGGTCGCGCAGCAAAGGCGGCGGTCGAACTGGCGCGAGAGCAGGTTGAAGCTTTGTTGCCGACGGGCGGACACGTGTATTTTACGAGTGGAGCGACCGAAGCTGCAAACTGGGCAATTCAAGGGGTTGATCCGGGTGGAATTGTTCTGCCCGATACCGAACACGCCTGCGTCCGCGATACAGCCTTGGCTATGCAGGCGCGTGGTCATGACGTCACTTTACTCCCCGTAGATAAGGAGGGGTTGCTCGAAGCCAATACATCGATTCCTTCAGGGACAGCGCTCGTTGCCGCAATGCTGGTCAACAATGAAATCGGCGTGATCCAGCCCGTCGAGGCATTGGCCGCCGCCGCCCATGAATCAGGCGCATTGTTTTTCTGTGATGCCGTGCAGGGCTACGGTCGGATGTCGATACCCGACGGCTGTGACTTGATTGCGATCAGTGCGCATAAAATTCACGGGCCAAAAGGGATCGGGGCACTGTGGGCGCGCGACGGCATTACAATTGCTCCCTTGATGTATGGCGGCGGACAGGAAGGCGGGCTTCGTTCGGGGACGTTGTCGCCTGCCCTCTGTGCCGGTTTTGGTGCAGCAGCAGCGTTGGCAGAGACAAAAATGGTCGATGATCTTGCGCATGTTGAACGGCTTTGGGATTTCGCTGTGCAGCGACTTGGTCGCGGTTGGATTGTCAACGGATCGGCCGGGCAACGGTATAAGGGTAACCTTAACGTCCGGCGTCATGCGCTTGATGCAGGACGCATGATTTCCGAGTTACGTGGGGTGGCTCTCTCGGCGGGTTCAGCCTGTGCCAGTGGTTCGGGTCGTCCGAGCCATGTTCTGACGGCACTGGGCCTGTCGCGGGTAGAAGCACGGTCGAGCCTCCGCCTTGGGTTTGGTCGCCACACGACCAAGGATGAACTTGCCGATGCCATTGATCAAATCATTGTAGCTGCCGACTGCCAGTTGGACGTGGCAGCATGATCATTGTACGCTTCATCAGCGCTGACGGCACGCAAACCCGCGAAGCGAATGCCAATCCGGGTGACCGCCTTCTCGAACTTGCCCAAAATGATGGTCAGCCGCTCGAAGGAACGTGCGAAGGGCAGATGGCTTGTTCGACCTGTCATGTGATTGTCGCCGCGGAAGATTTCGGTCGACTGCCGCCTGCGCGCGAGGAGGAAGAGGATATGCTGGACCTTGCCACGGGGGCAACGCGGACGAGCCGGTTAGCCTGCCAAATTATCCTGACCGAAGCGATGGACGGCCTGACCGTTCGCATCCCGCCCGAAAGCCGGAACATGCAGGGGCGTTGATTCGGGGGGCGCTTTGCACCATATGCCTGCTCGGAAGTCGG
>JANOZQ010000052.1:0-2011 GCA_031429555.1 Sphingomonas sp.
GGCATCAACGCTGGCGGGATGCGGATCGTCGAGCGGGATTTTCAACCGCGCGCGGCCGAATGAATTCGCGGTCACGCGCGCCGCGCCGCTGGTCGTGCCACCCGATTTCGCGCTCACCCCGCCTGCACCCGGCACCGCCCGCGCACAAGAAGCCGATTCGTCGCAACAGGCGTTGCAGGCCATGTTCGGTGGCCCGGCCCCGCGCAGTGCGGCTGAAACCGGCGCGCTCAATCAGGCAGGCGCCACGCGCGCCGCCGCTGGTATCCGGTCAAATGTCGGTGATCCCGGGACTAATGTGGCGGACAAAGGCGCCGTCACCCGCGACATCATCGCCGCCCCCGAAGGCGACGGACAGGATGCACGGGCAACAACGCCCAAGTGAGTGTTGAAGGGGCAGCACCCGCCGCCCCTTCGCTTCGCCCCCGAAGTCCTAGAAGCTTACGCCTAATGTCGCGACGACGCCGCCTTTGGCTGCGTCTTTGCCGGTCGGTGTAAAGAATGTCGTATCGGTGTCGACGTATTGAACACCAAGCGTGAGCGCTTTGTAGGTCAGCGTCGCACCAAGGCCCCAGTCGGTATATTCATTGCCGCGCCCGGTCGTGGCGAGCCAGCTTGGTCCGAAACTGTGGCCGATGTGCGCCGTCAGGCCCAGCGGTGTGCCGGGGATGGCAGCCGAAAAATCGCCGGCGAGATAGACATTGTCGTTCGACGGTGAAATCTGGTTGAGCGCCAGCGCCTTTTGCTTCGGCGCATAGGCGACCGTGCCCTTGGCCGTAACCGGGCCGACCGTACCCGAAATAGCGAGATAGGGCTCGATGAAGTCCGAGCTTGTCAGATCGCCTGCCAGCTTGCTTTTGGGATAGACATAATAAAGCGCGCCGATGTCGAACGTTGCGCCGCCGAAGGTTTTCTTGAAACCGACGATCAGGTCGATTTCCTGATGGCTCTGCGTCGATGCAGTCACATAATCGTCGACCGACGATCCCCAGACCGTGGCGTAAAAACCCGATTCATGGCTGACCGTCAGCGACCCCTGAACGGCGAAATTCTTGTCGGTTTGTGAAATGCCGCGAAAGCGATAGTCGCTGACCACAGTGGCGGTGCCATTGATGGTGATCGCGGGCGGCGCATCGGCTTCCTGAGCCAAAGCGGGTGTGGCGACAATAAGGGCCGCGAGGCTGGCACAGCAGCCGAGGCCAAGGCCCCTTAGGAACGTGCGCATAATAATTCCTTAAAAAAGAATGCGTTACGTTCCGCCTGCGTCGCTGGTTCGCGGCCTCTTTGCGGGCTGCGATTGCATCGACTGCAACTAGGTGCCTAAAAATGTTGCGTTGCACAACAGAAAATATCGCAAACGTCAGGATCGATCCACGACTGTGGCCTTCGTGCAACAATCTTACGTTCGCGTAAGGGCCTGTGAAAGATCGTCGATCAGGTCGCGGGTGTCTTCCAATCCGACGCTTAGCCGGATCACAGTCCCGCTGACCCACGTTGTCGCGGTCCGGCATCGCGAAGGCTCGACGGGGATCGCCAGACTTTCGTATCCGCCCCAGCTATACCCGATGCCGAAATGCGTCAGCGCATCAACGAGCTTGTGCGCGTCACCTGTTTGAAGCGTGAACCCGAACAAGCCGGTTGATCCTTTGAAATCGCGCTTGAAAAGATCGTGGCCGGGGCATTCGGGGAGGGCAGGGTGCAGCACCTGCGCCACTTCGGGCCGCGCGCGAAGCCATTGCGCAATTTCCAGCGCCGATTCCCGATGCTGCCGCAACCGCACCGCCAGCGTCCGCAATCCGCGTGTCACCAGATAGGCGTCGTCGGGGCTGACGCAGTGGCCAAGCACCTGTGCGGTGTCGCGCAGCACGTCCCAATGCTCGGCAGAGGACGTCACCGATCCCAGCATCACATCCGAATGCCCAGCAATATATTTAGTGCAGGCGATAATCGACAGGTCAACGCCCATCGAGGCGGTCGGCAAATAGAGCGGCGTCGCCCACGTATTGTCGATCAG
>JANOZQ010000053.1:0-7978 GCA_031429555.1 Sphingomonas sp.
AGCGCACGATCAAGCTCACTGATCCCGCTCGGCATCCGGTCGGGCAGCCGGGTTTCGCTGTCGAGCGGCACCAATTGCACGGCGCGACCGCCGTTTTGCAGATTATGCTTCGCGGAGAAGGGCGTGACGACCCCGCCTGCATCCTCGACCAGCGTATTCCATTCAAGACAATCATCACATTGCCCCGCCCATTTCGACGCGACCGAGCCACAGGCCTGACAGACATAGCGCTTCTGGGGACGAGCCACCTAGTTTTGGCTTAAACGCGGGAACGGAATGGGTGCATTCTCTGGCGTTTCGTCGCCGTAGCGTGCAAGAGCCTCAACGGGCAGGACATCTTCGATCTCGCGAGCACCGGTTTCGATATTAAGGTCGCGGAACTTGCGGGCTGTGACTAAAGCTCTCGTCTCAAAGCTGCTCACGAAACTGTTGTAATTGTTGACGGCGCTGGTCAATCCACCGCCGACTTTTCGAAGGTCAGAGGCAGCTTTGGCGAGGCGGTCGTAGAGTTCTTTACCCAGCTCGCCGATCTGGCGGGCTTCCTTGGCCATTTTCTCTTGTCGCCAGACGGCGGCGACCGTGCGGGCGATAGCGATAAGGTTGGTCGGCGTGGCAAGCAGCACCTTTTTTTCGAACGCGAAATCCCAGAGGGTCGGGTCATGTTCGAGCGCTGCCGACAGAAAATGTTCGCCGGGGACAAACATGATCACATAATCGGGCGCATCGTCGAACTGGTTCCAATATGCCTTGTTGCCGAGCGCATTGACGTGCGCACGCATTGAGGCGGTGTGCGCGGTAAGCGCAAGGAGACGTTCACCCTCATCGACTGCGCCAAACGCATCCTGATAGGCGTTGAGCGAAACTTTGGCGTCGATAACGAGCGACTGTCCGCCAGGCACATTGATGATGACATCAGGACGTAGACGACCATTCTCGCCTTCGACATTCACTTCGGTCTGGAAATCCGAGTGTTCGGACAAGCCGCAGCTTTCGAGCACATTCTTCAACTGCTGCTCGCCCCAGCGGCCGCGCGCTTTTGGGGCATTACGCAGTGCATTAACCAGTTTGGCGGCTTCGGACGAAACACGCTCGGTGCCAGTCCGCATCGATTCGATCTGGCCGTGGAGTAGTCCGAAAGCATCGCGGCGCTCGGCTTCGACCTTGGTCACAGTTTCTTCGTAGCGAGTCAGGCGTTCGTGAACAGGGGCAAGCAGCGCCTTTATCCCCTGCCCGGTTGTTTCTTCGGATTGTTTGAAACGCGCGTCAGCGCGGTCAAGAAACTGGCGCTGCGCCGATTCGAGGAGTTTGGCACCGACTTCGGAGAATTGCGCTGACAGAGCCTCGCGTGCCGCTGCCATTTCATCGAGCCGCGCCTGAAATGCGGCCTCTCGCGCCTCGCTGCCCGCGCGATGTTCTGCGTGCGTGCGCAGGGCATCATCGCGTTCTTTCGTTACTTCGGTGAGCATTTGTCGGTGCAGTTGCGATTGGTCGGCATGAACACGCAATGCCGAAACTTGGCGGCTGGCAATCAGCCACGCGATCAAGGCACCGAGCACGAGAGAGACCAAAGCGACGAGGAAATATTCTAAAACCATTGACGGAACATAGAACGAACAATTAACTTTAGAAAGTGCGTATTTGAACCGCCGCCTTTGCGTTCTTGGCGTGATGCCTTTTGCGCACGCCAAGAGCGTCAAGGTCTTGGCACTAAATGCCCCGCTTCGCTGCAATACCCAAATCAGTGAGCTTCTTGCGCAGCGTATTGCGGTTAATGCCGAGAAGGTCGGCGGCGCGGAGTTGATTGCCGCGCACCGCATTCAAGGTTGCCGTTAACAAGGGCCGTTCAACTTCGGCAATGATACGGTCATACAGGCCGACGGGAGGCAGTTCGCTGCCGAACTGGATGAAATAACGGGTCAGATGCTGTTCGATGGCCTGCGCCAGCGTTTCGGCGGGTTCGGACTCTAGCGCGGCATCGCCACCAATCTGCGCGGCGATGGCGTCGGCGGGAATGACGGGATCGCGGCTGATCGCAGCGAGGCGACGCATGAGGTTTTCCAGCTCGCGGACGTTGCCCGGCCAATTATGTTCGGCAAGCCGCGCTGTCCCGGCATCGTTCATGCGTTTACGGGGAAGTCCCTCGGCGGCGGCCTTGTCGAGGAAATGTTGCGCGAGCAGACCAATGTCGTCGCGGCGCTGGCGCAATGGCGGCAGGTTGATCGGGACGACGTTAAGGCGGTAATAAAGGTCCTCGCGAAACTGCCCGTTTGCAATCAGTTCCGACAGATTCTTGTGCGTGGCCGCAATGATGCGGACATCGACGCCGATGGTTCGCGTCCCGCCGACCAGCGTGAACTCGCCCGATTGGAGGACACGCAGAAGGCGGGTTTGTGCTTCCATCGGCATATCACCGATTTCATCCAAAAAGAGTGTGCCGCCGGCAGCTTGCTCGAATCGCCCAGCACTGCGGGCGAGCGCCCCCGTAAATGCACCCCGCTCGTGGCCAAACAATTCGGCCTCGATCAGCTCGCGTGGGATCGCCGCCATGTTGACCGCGACGAACGGTTTTGCCTTGCGCGCGCCAAGATCGTGGAGCGCACGGGCGACGAGTTCTTTGCCGGTGCCCGATTCGCCCAGCACAAGCACGGTCAGGTCGGTCGCCACCACCCGTGCAATCATGCGGTAAACATCCTGCATTGCCGCCGAACGACCGATCAGCGGAAGATCGGCATCCTCAGACGGTATGACGTCATCTTTATGCCCGCTGCGCGCGAGCCCATCGCGAACCGCGCGGCAAAGCTCGTCGAGGTCAAATGGTTTAGGCAAATATTCGAACGCACCCTGCTCGGTCGCGCGCACCGCCGTGGTCAGCGTATTCTGTGCGGAGAGTACGATAACAGGCAGATCAGGGCGTTTTTTCAGGATCGACGGCACCAAGTCGAGGCCATTACCGTCGGGCAGCATCACGTCCGTTATAAGGACATCGGGCACGAACTGTTCGAGCATGCTGACTTGCTCGGCAACGGTTGCGGCAGTGCGCACGTCATGACCGTCGCGGCGCAGAGCTTCTGTAACGACAAGCCGGATCGAGGGGTCGTCGTCGACGAGAAGGATCTTTGCGCGGGTCATTTCGCCCTCGGAAGCAACAGGCGGAATACTGTTCGTTCGGGCTTTCCCTCGCGCGCGAACTGGATAATCCCGCCATTGTCGCGGACGAGCTTGTCGACCAGCGCCAGACCAAGGCCGCGGCCCGACGATTTGGACGACACGAAAGGTTCGAACAGGTGATCGGCAAGTTCTGCCGGCGGACCGGGGCCGTCGTCGATGATGCAAAGTTCAATCGGGACCGACAGACGACGGCCACCTTCGGACGGTATGGCAACGCCATGGCGGTAGCCGGTGGTTAGTGTCACACTGCCGCGCTGACCCGAAGGCACCGCTTCGGCTGCATTTTTCAACAGGTTGAGGACGATTTGTATCATTGAATCGCGGTCCACCAGCACGGGCGGCAGTGAGGGATCATAGGCGTCGCGAATGTCGATCCGTTCGCCAAAGCCCGATTCAGCCAACGCGCGGACATGATCGAGGATCGCGTAGATGTTTTCGGCCTTGCGCGTGAGGGGCCGATCGTCGGTGAACGCTTCCATCCGGTCGATTAGGGTCGCGACACGGTCCACTTCGTCGCGGATCAATTTGGTGAGCGCTTTGCCATCCGCGCCGACCGCCTTGTCGAGCAATTGCGCCGCGCCACGAATGCCCGCGAGCGGGTTCTTGATTTCGTGAGCCAGCATCGCGGCGGCTCCTGTGGCCGCGCGAACGCCGCTGCGCCGTTCGCCCATTGATTGAGCAGCTGCGGCACCGTTGAGCGAAATCAGTCGCCATCCTTCATGGTCGGGCAGTGGCGTGGCGTGGAAATCGACACGGAGTTTTGTCCCGCGCTGGGTTTCCACAACGCAATCATAGGATGCGAAGACAGCGTCTTCACGCAAGCCAGTCAGGCAAGAATCAGGCAATCGCAAGACAATGCCGAAGGGCTTGTGCAACAGATAGGAAGCGCTGGCGTTCAGCAGCATTTCCGCAGCACCATTCACACCCGCTATGCAGCCTTCGGGATCAAGCACGATCATTGCGCCGGGCATGGCCGCGATGAGCGCTTCGGGGGTTGGCCCCGCAGGAACCGCCGTCAGGCGGCTGCGCGCGAGAGCCACGGGTCGTAAAAGCGGGCGAGCATATCGAGCACGGTGGCGCTCTCGGCGATCTGGTTCACGGCATTGCGGAATTCTGCCGATCCGTGCAGCCCTTTCGTATACCAGCCGATATGTTTGCGCGCGAGATTAACGCCGGTAATCTCGCCATAATGATCAAGCATCGCGCGGTAATGCGCTGTAATAACGTGATATTGTTCTTCGATACCGGGGTCGGCGGGGACATGCTGGCCGGTCAGCGCTGCCATGACCTGACCGAGCAGCCACGGTTTGCCATAGGCGCCGCGGCCGATCATGACACCGTCGGCGCCCGACTGGTCGAGCGCTGTGTGGGCGTCCTCAATCGAGCAAATGTCACCGTTGACAATCACGGGGATTCTGACCGCATCCTTGACGGTGCGGATGAAGGCCCAGTCGGCGCTGTCGCGATACATCTGGTTGCGCGTGCGACCGTGGACGGTGATCATTTTGGCACCCAGATCCTCGGCGATGTGCGCGAGTTCGGGGGCGTTCAGGCGCGTATGGTCCCAGCCCATGCGCATTTTGACGGTCACCGGCACATCGACCGCTTTGACCGTCGCGTCGATCAGGCTGGCCGCCAGCGGGAGGTCACGCATCAGAGCAGACCCCGCATCGCCATTGACCACTTTTTTAACAGGGCAGCCCATGTTGATGTCGATGATCGCTGCGCCGCGGTCGGCGTTCAGTTTTGCGGCTTCGGCCATTTCGCGCGCCGTGCACCCGGCGAGCTGCATTGACACCGGCTCCTCGATCGCGTCCCAAGCAGCTTTCTGGAGTGACTGACGCGTTTCGCGGATCATCGCTTGACTGGCGATCATCTCGGTGACGTTGAGACCCGATCCATAGCGGCGCACGACCCTGCGGAACGGCATGTCGGTCACGCCGGTCATCGGCGCGAGGATGACCGGTGCCTCGATCCGGACGGGACCGATGTGGATAGGATGAATACGCTGCATGGTGTGCCTAATAATTGGGCAACCTATAGGCGGATTGCGGCGGCGCGGCAAGGCGCTATGGGACGGGATGATGGAGACAGTCGCCCTTATTGTTGCTGCTGGCCGCGGAGAGCGCGCCGGTGGCACCGTGCCCAAGCAATATGCGAAGCTCGGCAGGATCGCTGTCATTGCGCGCGCGGTCGATGCCTTTGCGGGAATGCCGGTCTTCGTCGTGATCGGTGCCGGGCAAGAAACGATGGCGCGAGATGCACTTGGCGACCGGACGGTCACGCTGGTTACGGGTGGGCCGGAACGGCAGGATTCGGTGCGACTTGGACTGGAAGCGATTGGCAGCGCAGATTGCGTGCTGATCCATGACGCCGCCCGCTGCCTGATACCGCGTGCGGTTATCGACCGGCTTTTGGCTACGCTCGAGACGCATGACGCTGCTGTGCCTGTGCTGGCGGTGGCGGACAGTGTCGCGCGTGCCGACGGCGTGCTGGGTGATGCCTTGGACCGCGCGGGGCTGGTTCGTGTCCAGACACCGCAGGCGTTCCGGTTCGATGCGATCATGACGTCACATCATAATTGGGTTGGACCCCCTGCGACCGACGATGCACAGGTGGCGCGAGCGGCCGGGTTCACCGTTGCAACAGTCGAGGGAGATTTAATGCTCGAGAAGATTACAAGGCCAGAAGATTTTGTTGCCGCGGCCAAGCGACTGCTTGTGACCCGGAGCGCGAGCGGGTTCGACGTTCATCGGCTCGACGAAGGTGAGGAACTCTGGCTGGGCGGGGTTCGTATTCCACACGACAAGGGATTGTCGGGCCATTCCGATGCCGACGTCGCCCTCCATGCAATTACCGACGCCGTGCTCGGCTGCGTCGGCGCAGGCGACATCGGCACGCACTTCCCGCCGAGCGATGCGCAGTGGCGCGGGGCATCATCCGACCGCTTCCTCGATCATGCGCGCGAGCTGGTTGCGGCAAGGGGCGGCGTCATCGACTTTATCGACCTGACGATTATTTGCGAAGCACCCAAGATCGGCCCGTATCGGGACGCAATGCGCACGCGGATTGCAGAAATCTTGCAGGTGCCGCCGTCGCGAATTAGCGTTAAGGCAACAACAACCGAGCGACTGGGTTTTACAGGGCGCGGTGAAGGCATTGCCGCCCAGGCCATCGCGACGGTTCGACTTCCGGAGGAAATGTGAGCAACACCCCTGACGATGATAGCGCGCGTGTCGACACGTTGCTTCCGCCAGAATTGGTCGAAGCCGCAAAGCGGGTGCTCGATGCAAACCGCGCAGCAAAACGGACCATTGCGGTGGCAGAAAGCTGCACCGGCGGGCTTGTGGCCGCAGCACTGACCGAACATGCGGGATCATCGGATGTGTTTGCGGCGAGCGTCGTATCCTATTCAAATGCCGCCAAAATCGCGCATCTTGGCGTGAGTAACGATATCGTCGAGACGTTCGGTGCCGTATCGGTCGCAACAGCTTGGGCAATGGCGCAAGGGATGCTCGCTCGCAGCAACGCAGACATTGCTGTTTCGATCACAGGCATTGCTGGTCCCGGTGGCGGCAGTGAAAAAAAGCCCGTCGGCACGGTCGTTTTTGCCCGAGCCGTGCGCGGTGGTGATCCGGAAAATGTCCATGCCGACAAAAAGCATTTCGATAACAATGGCCGGGGCGGCGTACGGCTTCAGGCGGCGCTCTGTGCGCTTGAACTGCTCATGCCGGATGGTGATGCGTAAAGCGCGTCGGCGCGAGCTTCGAAGGCGTTGATCATTTTGCGCAGCGCAGCATCAAACATTTGCCCGGCAATCGCTTCGAACACGCGGTTTTTGAAAGCAAACTCGACCGAAAAGTCGATTGTGCAGCCACCGGGTGCGGGCTCAAATTGCCAGTCGTTTCTAAGAAACTTCAGCGGCCCATCGATATAATCGACACTGATCCGCTTCGCCCGTTGCTTGCCGACGCGACTGGTGAAGCGTTCGCGCAAGGACCGGAACCCGACGATAAGGTCAGCGACCATTTCGGTCTCGCTCTCGGACCGGACTCGCACCGCGGTGACCCACGGCAGAAACTCAGCATAACGGCCAACATCGGCGACGAGGTCAAACATCTGGTCAGCACTATAAGGCAGAAATCGCTTTTCGCGGTGACCGGGCATCAAACGCGAACCAACTTTGCCTCACGCGCGGCACGGAGTTTAGCAAAATCGTCGCCGGCGTGGTAGCTGGAGCGTGTCAGCGGTGACGAAGCGACCAGCAGAAACCCCTTCGCCCTCGCAATCCCCGCATAGGCATTGAACGCGGCGGGCGTAATGAAGTCGATCACTTTGGTATGGCGCGGGGTTGGCTGCAGATACTGACCCAGCGTCAGGAAATCGACGTCGGCGCTGCGCATATCATCCATCACCTGATGCACTTCCATGCGTTCCTCGCCCAGACCCATCATCATCCCCGATTTGGTGAAGATCGACGGGTCATGCCGCTTGACGCTTTCGAGCAGGCGCAGCGAGGCATAGTAACGCGCGCCGGGGCGGATCGTCGGATAAAGGCGCGGCACTGTTTCGAGATTATGGTTGTACACGTCGGGCCGCGCAGCGACGATCGATTCGACCGCTGCCTGCGACTTATTGCGGAAATCGGGTGTCAGAATTTCGATGGTGGTATTCGGCGTGGTCCGACGAAGGGCCTCGATCAACTTCACAAATTGCGACGCGCCGCCATCGGGAAGGTCATCGCGGTCGACGCTCGTTACGACAATATGTTCTAGTCCAAGTTCAGCTGCGGCGTCGGCAGTGTGCTGCG
>JANOZQ010000054.1:0-3363 GCA_031429555.1 Sphingomonas sp.
CAAATAGGGACTGGTGCCGGGCCGGTCGGTAGCTTCCTTGCGCAACGTCGCATACTGCGCGGGCGTCAGGCGTTTGCGCCATTCGGCATCGGTTAGGGTCAGTTCGAACTTTTCGGCAGGACCAGCCTTGGCACAAGCCGCGGTTGCAAAGGCGCCGCCAAGGATGGCGACACTGGCGGACGTGATAAAATTGCGGCGCGTGAAGGGCATGTCGGTGTCTCCGTCTATGCTGTGATATACGGGATCAACGGCCATTTGGTTGCACCTCAATAGGTCGACAGTTCGACCATCAACTTTTTATAACCATTGACGAAGCAGGCCGCCACCCGCTCGGGTTCGCTGACAACGTTAACGCGCAAACGGCGTTTGGCCATTTCCTCGAGCAAAACGGTCAATTCAAGCTCCGCCACACGCGCGCCGACACAGCGGTGGATGCCATAACCGAACGACAAATGCCGACGCGCATTTTCGCGGTCGACGATGATGTCATCGCCATTCGGAAATACGCTTTCGTCGCGGTTGGCCGATACATACCACATGGCCAGCTTGTCATTCTTGCGGATTTTGTGGCCGTCGATTTCGGTATCTTCGGTAGCCGTTCGGCGCATATGCGCGAGCGGCGTCTGCCAGCGGATGATCTCGCTCGCGGTGTTGGTGATCAGGTCGGAATTGCCCTCCAGCTTCGCGCGCTGATCGGGGAATTTGTCGAGCCCATAAGCGAGCGCAGACATTGCATTGCGCGTCGTATCATTGCCGCCGACAATCAGCAGGATCAGGTTCCCCATGAACTCGCCTTCGCTCATATGGCTCATCGCGTCCGAATGCAGCATGATCGAGATCAGGTCGTTCGACGGTTCCTTGCTCTTCTTCGATTCCCATAAAGTGTGGAAAGCGGCACCCATTTCATAAGCATTGCCGAGGCGCGCCTGCCGCTTTTCGAATGTGTCGAACATCTCGACATCGCCGAGCACATCGGACCAGCGAGTCAAATTGTGCCGATCGTCCCAAGGAAAATCGAACAGCTTGGCAAGCATGCCGGTGGCGAGTTCGATCGAGACATGCTCGACCCAATCGAACGGCTTGCCAATGGGAAGCGCGTCAAGAATGTCGCCGGTACGCTGCGCCGTTTCGACGCGCATGATTTCGATCATGCTGGGCGTGAATGCGGGGGCAACCGTCCGGCGTTGTGCACTATGCTGCGGCGGGTCCAGCGCGATAAACATCGGCATGCGGACTTCGCCTTCTTCCAGTCGGATCGGGTCGCCCGCCACTGTTATCCCGCCGACCTGCCAGTCGGAAGAGAAAATCTTGGGCAGCGCTTCGATATGCTGGATCGGCTTGTAAGTGCTGATCGACCAGTAAGGACCGAATTTTGATTCGGGAGTATAGTGGATCGGCGATTGGGCGCGGAGTTCTGCAAAGGGTTCGCGCCACTGATAATCGCGCCACAATTCGGCACGGCTCACGTCCAAGGGGTCGACTACGATTTCGGGCTCGACTGCAAGCGTTGCCATCGACTCTCTCCTGTCTATTTGGTTGCAGACTGCAACCTTATTCACAGGACTGTCAATAGCAGTTTGCGTCAGGCAGCGGCGCGCTTGCGGCGAAACAACCCGCGCCAGCCATTCCCCGATTTGAGCACGCCGATGCGGAACAATCGGACAGCAATCCAGATCGTGATCGCGACCCACAGCGCTTGCCAGCCAAGCGCCAGGACATGCGGCCAGATTGCACCATCGGTCGCCCCACGTGCTGCCATTGCAAAGGGCGAGCTGAAAGGGAAAATCTCTGCAAAGCGTGCAATTGAAGACCCGGGATTGGACGCGGCGGCGGCCGACAGACCAAACATCGATACCTGAAAAACGGTAATCGGCAGCGATAGCATCTGGATTTCGCGGATCGTTGCCGCTTGCGCACCGATACCAAGAAACACCGCGCCGAGTAGCATGTAGGCCATTGTGAAATACAATGCGCCGAGGATGAAGAACGCAGGAACCCCGATAGCAGGCGCAAGGCCGGTGAGCATCGCGCCCTGCGGCAAGACGCTGACACCGAGCATCACCAAAATGCCCCAGAAACCGACAAAGAGCACCGCGACACCGAACATGCCGATAAGCTTGCCAAGGAAAACTGCTTCCAACGGCACAGATGCGGCGAGGATTTCGATAACTTTGTTCGATTTTTCCTCCGCGAGTGTGCCGACAGCTTGCCCCGCGAGGAGCAACGTCAGGAAGAAAATCACGAACACAGCGCCGAAACCCGCTGCTTGCTGGCCCCGGACACTGCCCGTCTTTGCAGACGGGTTTTCGGTAATTGCAGGCGCGACAATGCGTTGGTCGAGCGCAAGGCCTGTTCGCCGCTCGCGCGCGACATTGTCCGCGAGCGTCGCCAAATATTCGGCATGGCGACGGCTGGGCGCGTTATACTTGATTTGCGGCGCGGCGAGCGGCCCGGCGAGTACAGCGGTCACGTCCAAATCCTTGCGCGTGAAAATCGACTTGGTCTGGGCCGCCGCGTCACCCGACGGTGTGATGACCAGCAGGATGGGCGGCCCTTCATCGCCGCGATATAGGGCGCGTAAAGTCCGGTCGGCTGCCTGCAAACGCGCCACTTCGCTGCCACCCGCAATGACAGCAATCCTGGCCTTGCCCGCCGACGATGCGCCCAGTTGCGCGGCCCCCGAACCGCCGACCGCGCCAAAGCCAATCATGAACAACGGCGCGAGCAGGAAGAGCAGAAACGTCGGCGTTGCGACCATTGCAAGGAAATCTCGGCGCGCGATGACGGTGATCTGGCGGATCAGACGGTTCATGCGGGGTTCCCAGCATTCGCACTGTTTACGATGCGGACAAATGCGTCGTGCAGGCCGGGGCGTTCCATTGTCAGGCCCGCAATGCCGTGGCCCGCTTGGATCAGGTTCATCAATAAAGTCTCCGGCCCGCCATCGGGCACGGTAAAGCGCCACCCATGGCCGTTGCGCGTCGCATCGGGGGGCAGCAGGCTCGCCACTGTATCGTCACCCGAACACGGCACATAATGCGCACGCATCGGCAGCGTCCCGCGGGCTTCGTCGACCGTGCCCTCGAACCGGCGCTTGGCATTCGCAATGATTGCCAGCCGGTCGCACAGCCGTTCCGCGTGACCCATGACATGGGTTGAAAACAAAATCGTAGCGCCGCGGTCGCGCTCGGCCAGGATCAGCGCTTCAAGATTTTCCTGATTGACCGGATCAAGCCCTGAAAACGGCTCATCGAGCACAATCAATTCGGGGCGGTGGACAATCGAGCCAAGCAATTGGACCAGCTGCGCCATCCCTTTCGACATCTTGCGGATTTTGTTATCGACGACCGCACCCAGCCCCGC
>JANOZQ010000055.1:0-4594 GCA_031429555.1 Sphingomonas sp.
TGAACCGGTCAAAGCCGATGAAGATGATGCCGACGGCCCAACAACTTGCGCGCCTGCAACGGCTCTACCCGATCGATTTCGCAATCTTCGAGTCTTTACAGCGCGGCGGATTCGCGAACGGCTTGAACTGGCCGCGCGCAACCCCGCTTCCTCATGAGAGGGTCGCGAGTGTGCTGCCTTCAACAGCCCGGTAAAAGCAACTCTGCGCGCCGGTATGACAGGCTGGCCCTGAAGGATCGGCAATAATCCACAACGCATCCTGATCGCAATCAATGCGCAGTTCGACGACGCGTAGGACATTCCCCGATTCTTCGCCCTTGCGCCAGATGCGCCCCCGGCTGCGCGACCAAAAATGTGCCTCGCCCGTCGATTGCGTCAGCGCTAGAGCTTCCGCATTGAGATGTGCGACCATCAGAACTGTGCCCGACGCAGCATCGGTGACGACGCCTGTAATCAAGCCGCTGGCATCCCATTTTGGATCGAGCACCACGCCTGTTTCTCTGTCGTCCATCGGATTTCCGTTACAAAGTGAAGACAATCGATGTCTCTCTGCCTATAGGCCGGCATCCGCGCAACGCAGATCGCCCGAATCATGATCACGACACATCCCTTCGATGACGATAAACTCCGCGAGGAGTGCGGCGTCTTTGGCATCTGGGGTGCAGATACGTCCTCGGCCATCGTCGCGCTTGGCCTTCACGCCCTGCAACATCGCGGGCAGGAAGCGGCCGGGATCACGAGCTGGGACGGCGCGCATTTCCACTCGCACCGCGCTATGGGACATGTTGCCGGCAATTTCGACCGTGACGAGATTATCCGTGGCCTGCCAGGATCGGTCGCTTGTGGCCACGTCCGTTACTCGACCACAGGCGAAACCGCACTCCGTAACGTCCAACCGCTCTATGCCGACCTCGCCTCGGGCGGTTTTGCAATCGCGCACAACGGCAACATTTCAAACGCGATGGCAGTCAAGCGCGAGCTCGTCCGTCGCGGTTCGATCTTCCAGTCGACCAGCGATACCGAAGTCATCATCCACCTTGTGGCGACCAGCACTTACCGCACCCTGCTCGACAAGTTCATTGACGCGCTGAAGCAAGTCGAAGGTGCCTATTCGCTGATCTGCATGACTCCCGAAGGGATGATTGCCTGCCGCGATCCGCTCGGCATTCGCCCGCTCGTGATGGGCAAACTCGGCGATGCAACGATCTTTGCATCGGAAACGGTCGCGCTCGATGTTGTTGGCGCAACCTATGAACGCTCGGTCGAACCCGGCGAGATCATCATTGTTACCGAAAACGGTATTCGCTCGCTCAACCCCTTCGGCGTTGTGGCTCCACGCCCCTGCATTTTCGAGCATGTCTACTTCAGCCGCCCAGATTCGATCGTCGACGGCTCAAGCATATACTCTGTCCGCAAGTCCATCGGCGCGCAACTGGCCATCGAAAGCCCGGTCGACGCCGATTACATTATCCCTGTTCCCGATTCAGGCACACCTGCGGCCATCGGCTATGCGCAGCAATCGGGCATTCCGTTCGAACTCGGCATCATCCGGTCGCATTATGTCGGTCGCACGTTCATCCAGCCGGGCGACCAGGTCCGCCACCTTGGCGTCAAGTTAAAACACAATGCCAACCGCGCGCTGATCGCGGGCAAACGCATCATCTTGGTCGACGACAGCGTCGTGCGCGGCACGACCAGTCTGAAAATTGTCCAGATGATGCGCGATGCCGGCGCCACCGAAGTTCATATGCGGATCGCCAGCCCGCCGACACGGCACAGCTGCTTTTACGGCGTCGACACGCCCGAACGAACCAAGCTGCTCGCCCACAAGCTCGACATCGGCGGCATGCAGGATTTCATGCATGCTGACAGCCTTGCCTTCGTCAGCATCGACGGCCTCTACAAAGCCCTTGGCGAAGCCCGCCGCGCCGACATCCGCCCGCAATATTGCGATGCCTGCTTCACCGGCGATTATCCGACACGGCTGACCGACCAAGATGAAACGGCAGTCGAGGACCAGTTCGAAATGCTTGCGGAGCGCGTGGTTTGACGAAGAGTCTCGAAGGGCAACTTGCTCTTGTCACTGGTGCATCACGCGGAATCGGTGCCGCCACTGCCGAATCGCTTGCGGCTGCCGGTGCCCATGTCGTCCTGACCGCGCGCACTGTCGCGGGGCTGGAGCAAGTCGAGGAACGGATCCACGAAGCGGGGGGCAGCGCCACGATTGCCCCGCTCGATCTGTCCGATGCCGACGCCATTGCCCGTCTCGCCGAAGCCATCTCGGGCCGCTGGAAAGCGCTCGACGTTCTCGTCCTCAACGCAGCCACACTCGGCACACTGACCCCGGTACCGCATATCGACGCCAAGGAATTCGCCCGCGTCATTACGCTCAATCTGACGTCGCAGGCGGCTATCATCGGCGCATTCGACGGCATGCTCCGCGCCGCCGCCAGCGCCCGCGTCATCGGTGTCACGTCAAGCGTCGGGGCGACCCCCCGCGCCTATTGGGGAGCCTACGGCGCTTCGAAAGCCGGGTTTGAAACCCTGCTTGGCAGCTATGCCGAGGAAACCCGCAATATCGGCCGCGTCAAAGTCGCCATCATCGATCCCGGTGCCACCCGCACCGTGATGCGCGCGCGCGCTTTTCCCGGCGAAGATCCGGCATCGGTCAAGGAACCGGCAACCGTCGCCACCCGCATTGCAGCACTCGCTGCCGAAGGTTTTGAAACCGGCCATCGCGAGCGGATTAACTAATCATGTCGAGACGTCATTAACCTGATCCCGTTAGCAGTGGGTCGGGGGAAACCACCGCTCGGAAACGAACCATTCGGAGGCAACCAAATGACCACGACTGAAATTCAAGACCGCTACCTCGTTGCAGCACAAGAAGACCGTTGCGCGCCGCGCACAAAACTGAGCATTCCGGCATCGCTCCGTCCGTCGGGCGACAAAGGCTTTGCAACGACTGTCCACGACCTGTCGCTGGGCGGCTTTTCGTGTGAGGCCTTGTCGCGCATGCGCCCCGGTGCGCTTGCCTGGTTGACGCTGCCCGGACTCGCCGCGCTTCAGGCCGAAGTGATCTGGAACCATGGCGGCATGGTCGGCTGCGCATTTGCCAACCTCCTTAACCCTGCTGTCTTCGAAACGGTTGTCGCGCGCTACGGCTGATCGACAGCGGCCTGAACAGCTTTATAAAAGCGTTCACGCTCCGCCCCGACGCCTTCCTCGTCAGTGGCAGTTTTCCAGTTGCCGTTGGTCGCAATGACGAGGCGGCGTTTGGGGTCGATAAAAATTCCCTGGCCAAAAATGCCTTGCGCGGCAAAGCTGCCGTCGTCGTTGGTCCACCATTGATACCCATAACCACGGCCGGGTTTGGCAATATCAGCCTGTTTTGTCGTTGCCGACGCCAACCAGTCATCGGGCACAATCCGCTTGCCCCCGACAATCGCGCCATCAAGAATGAATTGCCCGAACCGCGCATAATCTTGAAGCGATGCCGAAAAACAGCATCCGCTGATCTCGTGGCCCGTTGAACCCGTGATCCAAACCGCGTCCTGCGCCATGCCATATGGCTTCCAGACTTTCTCCGAAAGGTATGCCGAAAGCGTTTTCTTCGTCGCGCTCGATACCAGCACCCCGATCAAATTGGTCTCGCCAGTCTTATATACCCATTTCGTTCCCGCCGGTGCTTCGCGTGGCAACTTGCGCATGAAACTCACAGTCGCGTCGACGCCGGGATCGGGCTTGTGAATCCCGAACAGCGCCACATCCGATTTCGGATCGGTATAATCTTCGTTCCATTTTACGCCCGACGTCATCGTCAGCAACTGCCGCACCGTAACGTCGTCATAGGCCGAGCCCCTTAAATCAGCGATATAGGCGGTGACCTTGTCATCCAGACTCTTGATATACCCGTCACGTACCGCCGCGCCGACCAGTGTCGATGTCAACGACTTTGCCACTGAAAAACTCGTCCAGCGACTGGCGGCGTCATAGCCCAGACCATATTTTTCGAGCCTGATCTTGTTGTCCTGAATGATGATCAGCCCCGCCGTTCGCTGGCTCGCCATATAGGCGTCGACGTCAACGCCGATCTTCAGCGGTGCCCCCTTGCCGAATTGGTGGACATCATCGCCCGCTTCGATCGCATTGGTCTTGGTCAGTTTTTCCATCTGGCGAAATGCGGTGTCGCGCTGGTCCTGCGTCCAAAAAAGCACATTCTGGTCCTTTGGTAAGTTGGTATAGAGTTTGACTGCATCACATGCGGACAGCAGCAGAAGCGCCGCAATACACCATCGACGCATCCTCATTCTCCCCTGACCAGTGTAACCTGAACCACATCGATGCCGCCACTGCGAAACCCGCCT
This sequence comes from Sphingomonas sp., assembly GCA_031429555.1. Taxonomy (GTDB): domain Bacteria; phylum Pseudomonadota; class Alphaproteobacteria; order Sphingomonadales; family Sphingomonadaceae; genus Sphingomonas_O. The sequence goes on from JANOZQ010000055.1 coordinate 4,368, forward strand.
TCGCAATACATCAGATAATAGCGCCACAGATTTTTGAAGGCGCTATCGAACTGCGGCGGCAAACTGGCGGCATCAAAGCGCTCACGCCAGATTTTGACTGTCGTGCCATAGTCGGCGCCGAAGCGGTGTTCATCGGTCCAGGCCAGCCCCCGCGCCTCGGCCAATGCGCGAAACCGGCTTTCGGACATCAGCATGCCGCCCGGAAAAATATAGGTCTGGATGAAATC
>JANOZQ010000056.1:0-2366 GCA_031429555.1 Sphingomonas sp.
CCGAACGATGCAGCTGTGGCTGTGCCCGTGCAGACGAGGCCAACGCCGCACGTGCGCGCACCGGCTGGTGTAACGATCACAGTCGATGCCGCGGCACCGGTGACGATCACGGCATAATCGAGATCGGTGTTCTTGGTCACAGTGATCTGCTGCAGGATCTGCGCCTTGGCGGTCGCTGTTGCCGTGGCGGCCTGTGCGCCGGTCGATGCGAACGCAGCGACGGTAGCGGTGGCAGCAAGCGCGGCCTTCATAAAACGATTGGTCATAATAAGATGGTCCCCAAAGAAACAAAACAGGCAGAGTGAAAGGTCCCCCCTGCTCTGCTGCCACCGCTTTGGCGCATCGGGTGTGCATATTTTCCTTCGCGGACTGGTTAACAATCGTGAAAGAGTTAGCGGTAATCCGCGACAAGAGCGATGCGCCCCCGGAAATCCCCGCTTTGTCCGGCCGTCACGATCAAAACGCCGCCGAAGCCGAATGTCAGTTTTCCCTGCGCGTCCAGAGTTGCATTGGGGGACAAATCCGTCCGGATATCGACAACGTCGGCACGGCTGCCATCAGGCGCGGTCAGCGGGATTCGCTGGGGCATACTGACCGAAACCGGCGCAAAGGGTTCGCCGTTCAACCGCACCGTCCCCTTGAAAGAGAAACCACCAAGATCGGCAAGCGCGCCCGAGACTTTACGCGCTCCGGTTTGTGGGTCGAGGCTAATCGTGCCACCGCCTCCCAAACGAATCTGCGCAGCGCGCCCAAGATCGAGCGCCGCTTCGACTTCAATGCGTAGCGGCAGTGCCGGTGCTTTGGGTGCCTCACCCGGCGCTGGCGCGCACAAGCGGCATTGCGCCTGCGCCGGAGCCGCCACCGACAACGCCATCAAGAAAAGGAAACATTTCATTTCGGCGGCAATAACCGCGCGGCTTTCAATGAATCGTTAACTACGCCATGAGGGCGGACCCAATGCCGCATTTCCGGTGTTGAACGAGAATGCGAAAGTCGCGCGTGCCCCACCTTCCCCGCATCGTCGCCATCGGCACTGCCGCGCCCGGCCATGACATCCACCACGCCTTTATCGATTGGGCAGCAGCACGGCTGACGGACCGGCGCGATGCCGCTGTCTTTGCGCGCATGGCAGGGCGATCGGGTATCGCGCATCGCTGGTCCGTATTGCCAGTCGGGGCCGACGGCGGTTCGCCGGTTCAGAATGATGGCTTTTACGCAGGCGGGATGCCGGGCACAGCGGCACGAATGGCGCTTTATGCCGAGGCGGCTCCCGCGCTGGCGCTCGAAGCAATTGCCAAACTGCCCGACATTTCCGGAATCACGCATCTTGTTGTTGCAAGCTGCACGGGCTTCGTCGCGCCGGGAATCGACCAGATCATTGCCGCGCGGCTGGGCCTTGATGGTTCGGTCGAGCGCACACTGATCGGCTTCATGGGCTGCTATGCTGCCGTGACAGCGCTGAAAGCCGCGCGGCACATTGTCCGGTCGGAGCCCGATGCGCGCGTGCTCGTGGTGACCGTCGAACTTTCGACGCTGCATTTGCAGGATGACCTGGCTATTGAGCCCTTGCTGGCAATGCTGCAATTCGGCGATGGTGCCGCCGCGGCGCTGGTGACGGGTGAAGGTGCCGGACTCGGCCTAAACGCGCCGTTCGCGGCAACGCTGGCCGGGTCAGATACACTCATCCGCTGGAATATCGGCGATACCGGCTTTGCGATGCACTTGTCGGGTGAAGTACCCGGTCGGATTGCCGCCGCGCTCGCGGTCCCCGAAACGCGCGCGGCGCTGACTGGCGGGGTTGAACCAAAGTCGGTCGATGCCTGGGCAGTTCATGCCGGGGGGCGCTCGATCCTCGATGCGGTCGAAAGCGCGCTCGACCTAGCGCCCGAAACGCTCGCGGCGTCACGCGGGGTGCTTGCTGACAATGGCAATATGTCATCGTCGACACTGATGTTCGTGCTGGCCCGCTTGATGGCGGAGCAACCGAAAAGCGGTGTTGCCCTGGCGTTCGGGCCGGGCCTCGCTGCCGAAGGGCTGCGCTTCGGGTGGACCGGATAATGCTCGCAACGCGCGCGATTGCCGAAGAGCTTATGGACGCCGACGATCTTGATGCCGGAACGTATGCAGCCGTCGTGCATGATCTTGCGAAGGTCAATACGCTGACATTGGCACGGCGGCCGACAATCAACTTTCTGCAATCGATCAAAACGCGCCGGCTCAAGATCCTCGATGTCGGCTTTGGCGATGGCGACATGCTGCGAACGATTGCCCGGTGGGCAACAAAGAATGCGGTTGATGCAACGCTCGTCGGGATCGACCTGAACCCGCGCAGTGCGCTTGCTGCCAACGATGCAACACCCAGCGGC
>JANOZQ010000057.1:0-6361 GCA_031429555.1 Sphingomonas sp.
TGGCAAGTTAGGACATTATAAAAGTTTCCGTTCTATTCACCCTAAATCGCCACAGGTTGTTTTCCGTGGCCTCCGTAGTTGTAGGGTACAGCATGAGCGCATTCGGAAAACGCGGTGGAGCAGGCGGGACGCCAACGGGCAATCGCCCAGCGTTCGGCGTCGCACGGCCTATGCAAGGCGGTGGAGCCCCCGCCCCTGACGAAGGGGGAAAACAATTTCCGCCGCTGGATGCCGTGCCCTTGCCCGGTGCCGCCGTCGAACCCGCAATGCCCGACCATTCGGATGCAATGACGCGACTGAATGATCGCCAATCGAGCGACATGGAAATCGCGCCCAAAGCCGAAGGGTTCGAGGCAAGCGTCCACAAAATCAAGGAGCAGGTGCTCCCGCGTCTGCTCGAGCGTGTTGATCCCGAAGCGGCGGCAACGCTGAACAAGGAAGAGCTGGCCGAGGAATTCCGGCCGATCATTGGCGAAGTGCTTGCCGAGCTGAAATTCACGCTCAACCGGCGCGAACAGTTCGCGCTTGAAAAAGTGCTCGTCGACGAACTTTTGGGTCTTGGGCCGCTCGAGGAACTGCTCAACGATCCGACGATCACCGACATCATGGTCAACGGTCCCGACCAGACTTATATCGAACAAAAGGGCAAGCTGCTCATCGCGCCGATCCAGTTCCGCGATGAGGAGCATCTGTTCCAGATCGCGCAGCGCATCTGCAACTCGGTCGGCCGTCGTGTCGACCAGACGACGCCGCTCGCCGATGCTCGTCTTGCCGATGGCTCGCGCGTCAACGTCATCGTGCCACCGCTGAGCTTGCGCGGGACCGCGATCTCGATTCGTAAATTCTCCGCCAAGCCGATCACGCTCGACATGATGGCCAAAGGCGGGTCGATGTCCGAAAAGATGTCGACCGCGCTGAAGATTGCTGGTGCCTGCCGCTTCAATATCGTCATTTCGGGCGGCACGGGCTCGGGTAAAACCACGATGCTCAACGCTTTGTCGAAAATGATCGACCCCGGCGAACGCGTGCTGACGATCGAAGACGCCGCCGAACTGCGCTTGCAACAGCCGCACTGGTTGCCACTCGAAACGCGTCCGGCGAACCTTGAAGGCCAGGGCGAAATTTCGATCCGCGATCTCGTCAAGAACGCGCTGCGTATGCGGCCGGACCGGATCATCCTCGGCGAAATTCGTGGTCAGGAATGTTTCGACCTTCTGGCCGCCATGAACACCGGCCATGATGGATCGATGTGCACATTGCACAGCAACAGCCCGCGCGAAGCCATCGCGCGTATGGAAAACATGGTCATGATGGGCGACATCAAGATGCCCAAGGAAGCCATTTCGCGCCAGATCGCGGATTCGGTCGACCTTGTGATTCAGGTGAAGCGTCTGCGCGACGGCTCACGCCGCGTGACGGACATTACCGAGATCGTCGGCATGGAAGGCCCCGTCATCGTCACGCAGCAGCTGTTTAAATTCGAATATCTCGACGAAAGCGCCGACGGCAAGATCATCGGCGAATATCGCGCGATGGGCCTGCGTCCCTACACGCTCGACAAAGCGCGGCAATATGGCTTCGACCAGCCGTTCCTCGAGGCGTGCCTCTAAAACAGGTTGATTTGTGCGGGGCGAATCCGCCAAACGCGGCTGACCATTTCCGGGGGCATCATGGCTGGCTTTCTCGACCGATTTCGTAACCGCGACATCCGTAACCGGGTCAAGAATCCGCGTGACGAATATTGGGACCGCAAGCTCGGCATCCATACATTCGGTCATCATGTCGGGACGGGTGTGCCGGGCGGCACGGACGCATTCCTGCCTTTTGTGCCTTCGGCCTATGCGGATATTTTTGCTTACCTAAAAGGTGTTGGCATCGGCCCCGACGATGTGTTCGTCGATCTGGGATCGGGCCTGGGTCGTACCGCGTTTGCGGCAAGCTGGATGGGGGCAAAGCGCGCGGTTGGTGTCGAACTGATACAATCATTGACCGACGGCGCCGAAGCCAACCGCAAACAAAGCATATTGAGCAATCGCGATATCGAATTCGTCTGCGCCAACGCGCTCGAATTCAATGAACCGGGCATGACGATCCTGTACATGTTCCACCCTTTCGGTGAAGCGATCCTCGAGCAGGTTCTCGATAATCTTGACAAGGCCAGGGCGGTGGCAACAGATCCCAAGAAGCTGCGCATCATCTATGCAAACCCCTGCTATGACGATGCGCTCGCCCGCACCGGATGGCTCCATAAAACCGCCCATATTCCCGGTGTCAAACGGCCATTTTCGAGTACCGGCGTGTTTGATGCCGCGCTTTGGGAATCGATCTGAGGTCGTGGCGACCGCGCGCAAACGAATAATCGTCCTGCATGAAGTTGCTGATCCGGCATGGCGCTGGGTCTCTCACCATTTGCCTGAATATCACTGGCAGTTTGTCCATGCGCCCGCGGCCTCAGGGACCGTCGTCAACCGTGTAGCCCGCTTGCGCGCAGCGGTAAGAGTAGCGCGCGCGGGCAAGACTGCGGACCTTGTAATCTCTTTTGGTGCGGGCCTCGGCGGTGCCCTTGAACTAGGCCGGCGGATGCTCAGGGTCACGACGCCGCACGTTTGCTATTATCTGAATTTCGATCACCTTCCGACGGGTTTCCGGCGCGAACGACAGGCAAAGCTATACCGGACCATCGACCGGTTCGTCGTGTCGGCGACGGTCGAGCGCGACATCTACGCCGTCCATTTCGGCATCGATCCCGCAAAGATCGACGTTATCCTGTGGGGCGTCAACGCTCCCGTCGCGTCGGAAATGGTGCAGCCTTCCCCCGACTACGTTTGTGCGGTGGGCGGTAACGCGCGCGACTATGCGATGCTGATGACAGTCGCCGCAGCGCGGCCAGATATGCCGTTCATGGTCGTTGCACGGCCTGAAAACCTCAGCGGGTTGACGATCCCGGCCAATGTCACAACCCGCTGCAACATCCCCTATCCCGACGCGATGGCCATTGTTCAGGGCGCGCGCGTCATGGCGCTGCCGCTGGTCAGCACCGATACCCCGTGCGGCCACGTGACGATCGTTTCGGCCTTTTATCTCGGCACACCGCTGGTCATCACGGGTTCGACCGGTGTCGAGGACTATGTGAAGGATGGCGAGACCGGACTTGTAACCCCGACCGGTTCCGCCGACGCGATGGGGGCGGCGATTGACCGGTTATGGCATGATCCGGCGCTGGCGGACCGGATCAGTGCGGCCGCAAAGGCATTCGCGTATGGCCGCTGCACCGAGCAAAATTACCCGCCCCACGTCAGGATGCTGGTGGGACCAGCTTAGACGTCGACCCGCCGCCCCATTATTCTGAAAGGATAAAGCCTTCGTCGGTGAGTGTCATTGAGTCGAGATCGAGGCCCATCTCGCGGGCACCCTTGGCAATTGCCGCACGCGCCTTGGCGAGTATCGCGGGATCGGACTTGTAGGTGTCAATCGCACCCTGAATCATTGCAGCTTGAACGAGCATTGCTTCGGCAAACTCCTGCTTGCCTGCATCGCTCGCGGCGGCGAACTCGGGCGTGCTGGCAAGCGCATTGCTTGCCTGTCGCTTGACCATAGCCATCTGCCCCGGACTTGCATCGTCGGTGCGGCCCTTCGAGCCCATCCATGCGCTTACCCACCAGACGGCATAGGAATCGGCGACATCGTTGGCGCGCATGCCATATTTGTCCCGCATCTCACTATCGATCATCCCGATAATGTCGGTCGAGGCGAAAAGCTGCTCCATTTTTGCAGCGCCAGCGGGATCGATTGCGCGGGTCTTTTCGACGAATTTGGCGAGGTTTTGACGACGGCGCAAGAGTGCCGGAGAATATACCAGTGTCACGGCAGACTTTGCCAGTTTAACGTTCGGTCGCCATGAACCGTCACGGTCGTTATCGCTTGATTGGTCAGCTTTGATCGAGTCGCTAATTAGCGCTCCAGTGTTTACTGGCGTAAATAGGGGGGTGTAAAGCTGGCCGAAGGTTTGGGCACTGGCTGGGGGCATCAACATCATGGCCGCTGGCAAAACGCCAATACACAATTTTAGTCTACAATGCCTAACTTCCGCTGAATTTATAGCGCAATTCACCCCCGCCGTCCCATCATTTTGCCGATCAGGAACACCCCGCCGATGCCTGCGCCACCGGCGGCGGCCATCAGGAGGTAGGGGGGGGAAGTGTCGTTTGCGGCAGTGGGCACCGGTGCGGTGTTCGCAGCAAGCGCTTGTTCGGGCGTGCCGGGCGCAGGCTCGGCAGCGCCGGTCTTGCGCGCGGGGATAAAACCTTCTTCGGTGAGGGTCATCGTGCTCAGGTCGAGGCCCATGCCCGTTGCGCCCTTGGCGATTGCGGCGCGCGTCTTCGCAAGCATGGCCGGGTCGGACTTGTAAGCGTCGATCGCTCCCTGGATCATTGCCGCCTGCACCAGCATGGCTTCGGACAGCTCCTGCTTGCTGGCATCGGACGCCGAGGCAAATTCGGGCGTGCTGGCCAACGCATTGCTCGCCTGTCGCTTGACCATCGCCATCTGCCCCGGCGTCGCGTCATCACTGCGCCCCTTGGCGCCCATCCACGCACTGACCCACCACACCGCATAAGCATCGGCGACATTGTTGGCGCGCATACCATAGGTCTGCTGCATCTTTTGGTCGATCATCCCGATGATGTCGGTCGAGGCGAAAAGCTGCGCCATCTTGTCGGCACCAACGGGGTCGACTTTGCGTGATTTTGAAACAAAATTGGCTAAGTTGGCTTGTCGGCGAGCGGCAGATGAGCGAAATACATAACTCGCGGACGGTAACCGAATACCGGATGTTTCGTCGCCGCGCGCCGCTGGCGCGCGTGCGGCGGCCGACATTGCAGAACCTATCGCAATATTGCCCATGCCGACGCTATCCACCATTGGAGAGAGCGCAAAATCTTGTGCACCAGCTGGAGCTGCCACTAACGCCAGCGCTGTAAACGCGTTCCGCAATTGACTCATCATTAGTTCTCCAAAACTAACAAGGCGTTGCCAGATTTCTCCGGCAACGCCCCCGTTGGATATTGTCTAGCAGTTATTGCTTGCGAGAGCCAGACGAAAGCGCTTCGCCAAGAGTTTTGATCACCGTGTTTGCGGAGTTGAAGAACATGCTAAATTCCTGCGATTTCGCGCCGAACTTGACGTTGGTCGATGCTTTTGCTTGATCGTCTCCCTTGCCAATCTGCTGGCTCAGATCCGTCATTTCCTTGGCAAGCTTGTCGGCAACGATACCAAGATTTTCGGCAATCGCCATGATCCAGCTTTTTGCGCCGCCAGAAGCTCTGGCTTCCTTCGCCTCTTTGCTTTCAGACATTGATGTCGCCATTTGATCAATAATCGTGTTGAATTGCCGCGTCAGATCGCCCTGCTGCATGGCTGACATGCCATACTGCGTACCCATTTGCTGCATGAGTTCGCCGACAGACCGTGGCTGGCCTTGTGTTCCGCTAGCGGCGGAAAATGCCATCTGCGCCATATTAATGATGCCGCTCGGCAGTCCCAGCCGCTGGCCGAGTTGCTGGATGACCTGCTGCCCGATGGCTGAGATCGCCGCTTTGGCAATGATCGAAGCCCAGCCTGCGGGCCCCATCATGACTTGGGCAAGAGTTGCGGGGTTGATGATCGATTTCATTATTCCACTGAGAAAGCTCATGATCTGTCTCCTGCTGCAAATTTCGTTTCGGTAGGACCGGTTGCCCTGCCTGCGATGTTGTTTCTGACAGGCCACAATGAGTCGCGAACTCCACAAATCGTTTAGTTTGCCTAAACGATTCAATGAGTTAGATGAGGTTTACGTGTTACCGCCGTCACCCTGAACTTGTTTCAGGGTCCATTCTCCAGCGAGACCGTCGGGTGCGTGTCGTGATTGATGCTGAAACAAGTTCAGCATGACGGCATTGTGGTGGGAACACCAAAACTAAACGAATCGTTTAGGCAAACTAAACGATTCGTGGAGTTCGCGACTCATTCCGGCCTGTCAGAAACAATAACGCAGGCAGGGCAACCGGTCCTACCGAAACGAAATTTATGGCAGGAGACAGATCATGAGCTTTCTCAGTGGAATAATGAAATCAATCATCAACCCCGCAACGCTGATGCAGCTTGCCATGGGTCCAGCCGGCTGGGCGTCGATTGCGATGAAGGCTGTCGTCTCTGCCGTTGGACAGCAAGTTATCCAGCAGCTTGGCCAAGCGCTTGGGCTCCCACCCGCTTTGATCAGTGCTGCGCAATCGGCATTCTCTGCTGCAAGCGGGCAGCCTGGCGCACCAATTCAAACGATTAAACAAGCAGTCGCAGAGCTCGCCGTACAATATGGGCTGTC
>JANOZQ010000058.1:0-4441 GCA_031429555.1 Sphingomonas sp.
GTATGCCATGACGGCGGTTGCAACGGCAGCATTCAGGCTGTCTGCCTTGCCGCGCATCGGCATTTTGACAAGCAGGTCACATTCGGCTTCGTAAGCAGCGGGCAAACCCTGCGCTTCATTGCCGACCATCAGGAAGACGGGTGCTGTGTAGGCCGGTGTCTGGTAATCGGTGTCGGCGTTTAGACTGGTGCCAACCAGTTGACCCGGACCGGCGCGAAGCCAGGGGAAGAATTCTTCCCAGCGCGCCTGTACAATTTTCTGCGTGAACACTGCGCCCATACTTGCGCGGACGGCTTCAACCGAAAACGGGTCAGTGCAATCGTCGATCAGGATCAACCCACCCGCGCCGACGGCGTCCCCCGTGCGCAGGATGGTGCCGAGATTGCCGGGATCGCGGAGGCGTTCTGCCACGATCCAGATGTCCGCAGATGTACGGTCCAGTGACTCGAGCATGGACGGATGTTCGCGGTAGACGCCGATGACGCAGCCGGGATTGTCTTTACCCGATAGTTTCGAGAGAATATCGGGGCTGGTAACCAGAACGTCGCCACGCTGCGCCTCTGTTGCTTCGACCAGGCGCTGGACAAGCGGATGGTTTTCGCTGTCGGGGGCGTACCAGAGCATTTCGGGAACGACGCCCGCGTCCAACGCTTCGGTAAGGATGCGCAACCCCTCTGCGAGGAACATCTGTTCAACGCGGCGGTATTTCTTGTCGCGCAGCGCGCGGACCTGTTTGACGAGAGGATTGGAAAAACCGGTGATGAGGCGGGGCATCAGTCTTCCCCGAACTTGGCCTCGACCAGTTCCGCAAGGGCCGTGACCGACTGTTCGGCCCCGTCGCCGACTGCACGGATCGTGATGTGATCGCCGATGGCAGCCCCGAGCATCATCAGGCCCATGATCGAGGTGCCGACGACGCTCGATCCGTCCTTTTCGACTTCAACTTTGGCGGGCAAGCCGCTGGCCATCGTGACGAATTTGGCGCTCGCCCGGGCATGGAGGCCGCGCCGATTGGTGATAAGGACAGTGCGTTCAATCACGCGGCTTGTTCGCCGAGCACTTCGGACGCGACCGAAATATATTTGCGACCGGCTTCGCGGGCGGCGGCAACGGCATCGCCGACGTTCATCGTGCGGCGCGCACCCTCCAGACGGATCAGCATTGGCAGATTGATGCCCGCGATCACTTCGACCTTGCCGGGTTTCATGAGCGAGATCGCGAGATTGGACGGCGTGCCGCCAAACAAATCGGTCAAGACGATAACGCCCCGGCCGCTGTCGACTTCGGCTATGGCGTTCGCAATGTCGGCGCGGCGCGATTCCATATCGTCGTCGGGGCCGATACAGATCGGCGCAATCGCCCGCTGCGGCCCGACCACATGCTCCATCGCGACAACAAATTCGGTGGCGAGCCGTCCATGCGTCACCAGCACCAGCCCGATCATTGCGGCTCCATTGTCGTTGCTTTCATGCGTTCTTCCCGTTGCAATCCTTCGGTCGAGTCGTCGGGACGGCTCGCCAGATCGCGGTGCGAGACCGTGGGCGAAAATCCGGCGCTGCGCAACCGTTGTCCGACACGCTCGCTGACGTGCACGCTGCGATGACGCCCGCCGGTGCATCCGAATGCAATCGTTACATAGGCTTTTCCTTCGGCTTCGTAGCGCGGGAGCAAAAGGAGGAGAAGATCTTCGATCCTCAATACAGCGTCTTCGTAAGCGGGGTCGGCAGCAACATAATCAGCAACGGGTTGGTCGAGACCGCTCATTGGCCGCAGCGCATCGTCCCAATGCGGATTGCGCAGGAAACGCATGTCGAACACAAGATCGGCATTGCGGGGCAAACCACGCGCAAAGCCGAAGGACATGACCGAAAGCGTCGGGGCAGATGTCAGACGTTCACCAAAACGTGTCCGTATTTCCAGCCGCAGGTTGTTGCTGGTCAAGCCGGTTGTATCGATGACATTTTCTGCCCAGCGACGAAGCGGCGCCAGCAACTCACGCTCTCGGGCAATGCCGTCGCTAGCGGGCCGGTCGAGCGCCAGCGGGTGGCGGCGGCGGGTTTCGGAATAACGGCGCTCGAGCTCAGCACCGCCGCAATCAAGGAAGACCGTCGATATGTCGTCACCGCGCTCGCGCATCGCCTTGATGCGATCAACGATGGCCCGCGCATCGAAACCGCGCGTGCGGCTGTCGATTCCAACGGCAAGTGGCCGGTCATCGCTCGCGCCTTCGGGCAATTTGGTGACCAGCAGCCGGTCAAGCAGCAGCAGGGGAAGGTTGTCGACCGTTTCCCAGCCCATATCCTCGAGCGATTTGAGCGCCGTCGATTTGCCGGCGCCCGACATGCCAGTGACAAGGAGGATGCGATTGGGATGCGAGCGCTTCATGAAAGTCCGCGCACCTTGAGCATGAGTTCAACCTTGACCGGCGCCGAGGCTTCCAACGGTGCGACCAATCCTGCAGGGACTGCAACACCGGCAATGGTCCGCACACTGGCATCATCGGGCAGGCGATCAACCGCACTCGATATCGTGACGATCAGCGCAACGGGGACATCACTGGCGAATGGCATGGGGACTAGACCGACGCCGCGCACTTCGATCAGGCCGGTGATGTTCGGCGGTGCGACCGCCGTCAGTTTGCCCGCAATGCGGCGGACGATTGTGTAGTCATCGCTGACAAGAATACCGCCCCGGTCGATCAGCCGCAGCGCGAGGTCCGATTTTCCCGATCCCGAAATCCCTTCGATCAACACAGCGCGACCGTCGATGGCGACGCAAGACGCATGGAGCGTTTCGGATGATAGGACAGTCATGACATTCCTCCGCGTAATGGCAGCGATACCACAAAGCGCGCGCCACCCGATCCCGATTCGCTATCAACCACTTTGATCGTACCATCATGTCCTTCAACAATTGTTTTCGCGATGGCGAGGCCGAGTCCGGAATGCTTGCCGAACTGCTCGCTATCCGGGCGGTCGCTATGAAACCGGTTGAAAATTGTGTCGCGGGCTTCGGGCGCCACGCCGGGGCCGTCATCCTCGATCCAGGCAACGGCATCGTCGTAGTGGCGTACAACGCCGAGGCGGATGGGCGATATTGGCGGGGCGAACGACAAGGCGTTGTCGATCAGATTATCGAAAACACGGGCAAGCCGTGCTTCGTCGCCTTGCACGATGACGGGGTCAAAGGGTCGCGCTAAGCGGAAGCGTTTATCAAGCGCTATGTCACGGGCCGCGCGCGTGTCGATCAGCGTTTGGAGAAGCGCACCGAGATCGACCGGTTGAAATGCCGAACGGCTGAGTTGGGCGTCGAGGCGCGATACATCGGCAATGTCGGTAATCAGCCGATCCAGACGGCGGACATCGTCGCCGATAATGGCCAGCAATTGTTTGCGCAGATCGGGGTCGCTGACACGGTCGAGGCTCTCGACTGCCGACGATAGCGACGCGAGCGGGTTTTTGAGTTCGTGGCTGACGTCGGCGGCAAAGGCCTCAACGGCATCAATCCGGTCGCGTAACGTGCCGGCCATATCGGAAAGCGCGCGGGCAAGCTGGCCGATCTCGTCATTCCGTGCCGGCAGACGGGGCACCACGACATCACGCGCGCGACCCTGCCGCACGCGCGTCGCGGCTTCGGCAAGGCTGCGTAATGGACGAACAATGGTGCGCCCGAGGAAAAGCGAAAGCGCTATCGACAATAGCAACGCAATGGTCACAATAATGAACAACCGAAAGCGTTCCTCGCGCACCAGTTTTGTCACGTCGATTGCATTCTCGACCGAGTGGAGAAAGATCGGGCGATTGCCGACACGCGTGGCGGCCGTGATCATTGTCGAACGGTCGGGGGCGAGGCGGACTCGCGAAGCAATATGCGCGTCGCCCGACATGACGGCCTTCAATTCGGGCCAGTTGCTGGCGTTTGATTGTCCCTGATCAATGAAAGGCGGCGGGATTTGCGCGCGGACGATCCGGTCAACGACGGCATCCATCCAGCGAGCCACGCGTGCGTCCCACGTCTCCGATTCGGGATCGACCAGCCGGAACGTGCGCGGCCCGAGCCGCCAGCTGTCGAGGCTGATTGCGCCCTTGCCGTCATAGGTACGGATGCGGTCGCCGGCCTCCTGTCCCAGCGCGCGGATGATCGCGGGGTGGGCACTATCGGGCGATGACGCGAGGACCGTCGCGACAAGTTCTAGCTCGCTTTCCTGCTGCGTCCGCCGTTCCTCAATCAATCGGGTGCGGAACCCATCAAGATAAAAAATACTGCCGCCAACAAGTGCGAGCGCAATGATGTTGACAGCAAGGATACGCCGCGTCAGCGATCCGCGCATTCGCCAGCGCGGTAGCGCGCTACTGTCAGGCGTCGGAGAAGCGATAGCCTGCCCCATAGAGCGTCTCGATGGCATCGAACTCCGGATCGACCTGACGGAATTTGCGCCGCA
>JANOZQ010000059.1:0-3179 GCA_031429555.1 Sphingomonas sp.
AGACCTGTGCCAGCTCGAAGCGGGGGGCACTCGGTTGCGGCCACACGATGATCTCGACGGCTTTCTGGCACACAGCCGTTTCCGCATGGATGGCCCCGGCCTGTTCAAGGCAACGGCGCGACGGTTTCCCGCTTTCCTCGACGGCCTGTTAAACACCGCAGGCATCGAGGCGCCGGACACCATCATCCCGCATCAGGCAAGCGCAGCGGCGCTTGAGCATCTGAAACGCGCGGTCCCCGACGGCCACGCCAAAACAATCGATATTTTCGGTGATTATGGCAACCAGATCGCGACCAGCATGCCCCACGCGCTTCATGTTGCGCGCACGACGGGGCGCGCGAACGCGGGCACGCGCAGCCTTCTGATCGGCACGTCAGCGGGCGTCTCGCTTGGCGGCGCGGTGATCCGCTGGTGATCCGCCATGCGCTTGTCACCGGCGCGACCGGCGGGCTGGGCCGCGCGGTTGTGGCACAATTACTGGCGGAGGGGTATCGCGTGACAGCAACGGGCCGCGATATCGCAATTGGTGCAGGACTTGGCACCACCTTTGTGGCGGCCGATCTGGTGAGCCGTCCGCTCGATGATCTGGTCGCGGATGCCGATGTCGTGTTTCATCTGGCGGCACTGTCGTCACCGTGGGGGCGGCCAGCGGAATTCCGATCGATCAATATCGATGTGACGACGAAACTGTTGACGGCTGCGCGTAAAGCAGGGGTCGGTTCGTTTGTCTATGCCTCGACGCCGAGCATTTATGCCGAAGCGCGCGACCGGATCGGTCTGACCGAAGCCAGCCCCGTCGCGCGGCGCTTTGCCAATGCCTATGCCGCCACCAAATATGCGGGCGAGCGCGCGGTGCTTGCCGCCGATACTAAGGAATTCCGCACCATTGCCATACGTCCGCGTGCGATTGTCGGGCCACACGATACAGTGTTGCTGCCGCGCCTGATGAAAACGGCGGCACGGCGACGCTTTCCGTTGCCGGGTGGTGGGCATGCCCTGATCGAGCCGATTGACGTGCGCGATGCCGCCGCCGCATTTCTGGCAGCGGACCGGTGGCGTGAGCGTGCCGGGGGCCACGCCGTCAATGTTTCGGGGGGCGATCCGAAGACAGTGCGCGCTTTGCTCGGGATCATCTTTGCCAGCACGGGTCATAATGTGCGCTTCGTTTCGGTGCCCGTTGGCATCGCAATGGCCGCAGCAGGGGCAATGGAAGGCATTGCCGCGCTCATCCCCGGTCGGCCCGAGCCGTCAGCCACGCGCTACATGGTCAAGACACTCGCCTTTTCACAGACAATGAAGCTCGACCGCGCAAAGGCGCTGCTCGACTGGACTCCGCGCTACAATGTCGAGGCGATGGTGGCGCACGCCCTTGCGTGAAGTCGGCACTCAGCTGATCCGCGCGGGACACTGCGTCCATCCGCAAGCGATGACGATCCGCGGCGGCAGCTGGCGACCGGCGGTTTATCCCGCGCTGTCGATGCTCATCATCCACCCCGACGAGGGGCCGATGCTGTTCGACACCGGCTATGACCCGGCGTTCTTTGCCGCAACCGACCCTTTCCCCGAACGCTTCTATCGCTGGCTGACGCCTGTTACCTTGGCGGCGGGGAGCGAAGTCGCGGGGCAACTGGCGCGGTTCGGATTGAAGCCGGGTGACATCCGCCACCTGATCCTGTCGCATTTCCATGCCGATCATATTGCTGGCGCGCACGCCTTTCCCGATGCGGTGATCCATTGTTCGAAAGCGGGCCTCGATGCGGCGTGTTCGGGCGGGCGTATCGCTTCGGTCCGGCGCGGTATATTGAAAGCCTTGTTACCGCCCGACATCGCGGCGCGCGCGCGCTTTTTCGAAGACGCAGCGCGGGTATTGTTGCCGGGCGATGTGCAGCCATTTGATCTGGGCGCGGACATCTTGGGTGACGGCAGTGTGCTTGCGGTCGAGTTGCCGGGCCATTGCCCGGGTCATTGGGGCGTCGTCCTCAACGATGCGGCATGTGGCGCCCATTTCCTCGTCGCTGATGCAGCCTGGTCGAGCGACGCCATCCGCCGCAACGTGCCGCCGCCGTCAATCACCAGCAATTTTCTGGGCAGCGCGCGCCGTGCACAGGCCACACTGGCGAAACTCAACACGATGTGGATGCGCAATCCCGACGTTCGCCTGACGCCTGCACATTGCCCTGAGCGCGCCGCCGAAGCGTGAGCCGTGCAGTCCTGATCACCGGCGCACGGTCACCCGTTGCGGTTGATCTCGGGCGATCGCTAGCGGCAGCGGGTTATGCCGTACATTTCGCTGATTCAGTAACACCGTGGGGCGCGCGCATGTCGAGCGCAGCCACTGCAATCCACCGGCTGCCCCCACCGCGTACGGAATTTGCGGCCTTTGCCCGTGACCTTGCGGCATTGGCTGACTGGATTGATCCCGTCGCGATTATCCCGACGTGCGAAGAGGTTTTCTACGTCAGCGCGACCGGATTGCCCAAGGTCCTCGCGCCGCCCCTCCCCATCCTGCGCAAGCTCCATTCGAAAGTCGATTTCGCGCATCATGTTGCGGCACTCGGGCTGGAAGCGCCCGAAACGTGGCGGGTCGAAAGCCGGATCGAGATTGCTGCGCTGCCATGCGCGCCGTCCGGTCTTGTTTTCAAACCCGAGTTTTCGCGCTTTGCGACCGAAACACTGATCAGACCGCCGGTAGCGCCGAACGTGACGCGCCCCACTGCAGCACAGCAATTTATCGCGGGCGAGGAAATCTGTTTGTGGTCGTTCGCGCGCGATGGGGAAATCGTCGCCGCAGCCGCCTATCGCCCGCGCTGGCGGCACAGGCGGTCGGCGGCCTACGCGTTTGAGCTTGCCGAATGTCCTGCGGCTCTGGTTGTGGCGCGGGCGATCGCAGCGGCGGACAACATCACGGGGCATCTGTCGTTCGATTTCATCATGACGCCTGTCGGCACCGCAATCCCCATTGAATGCAATCCCCGCGCGGTCAGCGGCTTGCACCTGTTCGATGCCCACCCCGATCTGGCGCGGGCGATGCTAGGCAGAGGACAGGCAAATGCGCCGACGACGAACCTGCGTTATCTGGGCCCGGCGATGGCGCTTCTCGCGCCCGCAACGGGGCGGATAGGCGCGCTGGTTTCAGAAATTTCGCGTGGCCGTGACGTGGCCGGGCGTGCGGGAGACCG
>JANOZQ010000060.1:0-1522 GCA_031429555.1 Sphingomonas sp.
ATGTCGACACTTCTCATTATCCTCATCGTTCTCGCCATGGCCGGAACCCTTTTCGCACTGATCAAGGGGATCGTCGCATTCCTGCAAACGACCGAGGCCGATCTGAAATCGACCGACGGCGGCGTCAGCCGGTCCGCCGAGCGTCAGAACAAGGCCATGTTCATGCGCGTCGGGTTTCAGGCAGGGGCTATTGTCCTGGTGATGCTCTTGCTGTTGCTCTCGCGGCAGGGCTAATGGTCAAGCTCAACAAGATTTACACCAAGACCGGCGACGACGGCACAACGGGACTGGTCGACGGGAGCCGCGTGGCAAAATCATCGGCGCTGATTGCTGCTATCGGTGATGTCGACGAAGCCAATAGCCTGATCGGTGTTGCCGCCGTGCATGCTGACGGTGACGTACTCAACATGTTGCGCACCATCCAGAATGACATGTTCGATCTGGGGGCCGACATCGCCACGCCCGACGGTGATTTTGGCTGGGAACCGCTGCGTATCGTTCCCGCACAGGTCTCGCGTCTCGAAGGTGAAATCGACGCCATGAACGCCGGACTTTCCCCGCTCAACAGCTTCATCCTCCCCGGCGGATCGGCCTTGGCCGCGCATCTCCATGTCGCTCGTGCCGCTGTCCGCCGAGCCGAACGCAGCGCGGTTGCCGCGACAGACCTGAACGCGCAAGCGGTGGCCTATCTCAACCGCCTGTCGGACCATCTCTTTACGATGGCGCGCGTCGCCAACGGAAACGGTGCCGACGACGTCCTCTGGGTGCCAGGGGCGTCGCGATAGGGGAACCTGCTGACGCTTTTGCTGTTTCCCGAATTCCGATACTGTTAAGGGCAGTCATGGCAACGCAGACAATCGCCGCCGACGCTCTTGCGCACCACTATGCGAGCACGCGCGCGCGGACACTGTCGCTTGCCGAACCGCTGTCGGATGCCGATGCCACGGTGCAGTCGATGCCCGATGCCTCGCCCGCAAAATGGCATCTGGCGCACACGACGTGGTTTTTCGAAACCTTCGTCCTGCGCGACCATGTTCCCGGATACCAGGTTTTCGATCCCGCCGACCACTATCTGTTCAACAGCTATTATGACGGCGAGGGTGATCGCCACGCCCGCGTCGCACGCGGCATGATCACCCGCCCTTCGCTCGACCAAATCCGCGCCTATCGTGCACATGTCGATAGCGCAGTCCTTACTGCATTCCCCGATGCCGCCCGCGACCTGATCGAGCTCGGCTGCGAGCATGAGGCCCAGCACCAGGAATTGCTGCTGACCGACATCCTCCATTTGTTTGCGCAGAATCCGTTGGCCCCTGCTTATCGATCAACGCCTGTCGAAATGCTGTCGGTCTCCGAAGCCATCCAGTGGGTCAGTAGCGAGACCGGCATTGCCGAAATCGGCCATGATGGCACCGCCTTCGCATTCGATTGCGAGGGGCCACGCCACAAAACCTATCTCGCGCCGCATGCGCTCGCAGACCGGCTGGTCACCAATTGCGAGTGGCAGACATTCATTGACAAT
>JANOZQ010000061.1:0-13564 GCA_031429555.1 Sphingomonas sp.
TTGTGGTCTTTGCCGACCCCGCTTCGCGACCATCGACGTAGAGTTGCAACGTGCCATCTTGCGCGGTGACCGCCAGATGTGTCCAGCGTTCTGCCGTGATGGGTGCGCGCGCGGTTAATATCGTCGATCCCACGCGAAACGTCGGCCGTCCGTCCTGGAGAAGCAGGCATCGGCATTGATCGGTCCCGGGCGCCCCGACCGATATCAGCGGAACCGAACCCGGCTGGCGTCGCGCGGGGTGAACCCAGCCGCTGATCGTAAATGGCGCATTTGCCGCAAGCACGGGCGTGTCTGCGGGTAGCGCACGCTCGATCCCGATGCTGCCTTCAAGGAAGCGCGCATTATACGGACCGCCGCCTTCGGGAACCCCCGCCGACGCAATTTGGGGCAACAGCACGGCGCAAAGTAAAAAACGATGTTTGATCATCGCGCGCAATTCTCGGCGCGGTCGGCAACGGTACCCAGCGCAACCCGCGCGATGCTGAAACTCGCCGGGCCTTCGGTCGATAGTTGAAAGGGAGCCCCCACACGCGCCATATCGCCACCCGCCCGGGCAAAGCATTTGAGCAGAACGCCAATCGTCGTCCATTGCCCGACCGGAACTTTGCCAAGCTCGCGCAGAGGAATAGGGACAGGTGTCCCGGCACCCGAGCGCATGCTGATGTTCAGGTCGCGCGATGGTTTCATGTCCAACCGCACAGTCACGAGCAACTGAACGTCGCCGTTCGTTTCGCGCAATATGTCGATCGGGGCGTGGGTGTTCAGTTCCACAAGCGCCGGGCCGGTGCCGGTAAAGGTGAAGCGCCGCGCGCCTTCCTGGACGTCGTAATCGGTAGCGGTCACCGTGCCGCGTCCGCCCAGCACACTTGCGGGCAACGTCGTTATCCTTGTGCTGTCGCTGCCCGTCGGATTGGTAACGACCAGCGACCATGATGCTGTCGGCTTTCCCTTGTCCATGAAGACGCCCTGCGGATCTGCGTCAAGAACAGCGGGGTCTTCGCTCAGCGCAACCCATCCTGTTGGCTTTGTTGCAAGCTTGAGACCGAAGCCGCGTGCGAACAACTTCGGTCCGGCCTGTAGCGCAGTGGCGGGCCACGCCACCGGAAGGGTGCCCGCAAAGTCAAATTTTGAATCGTCGGGGCTTTGAACGAGGACATCGGCAATGCCTTGCCCTTCTGAGCCCGGCAGCCAAGCGACAACAAATGCATCGGCAATATTGAGCTCGGGATTGATGAACAAAGGACGTCCGGTGAGCATTAGCGCAACGACCGGAATGCCCTCTGCTTTCAATCGCTTCATTGTTGCGTAGGGCGCACGTAATTCGGGACGAAGCTGAAGCGTTTTCAGGTCGCCCTGAAATTCGGCATAGGGCGTCTCGCCGAAAACAACGATAGCGACATCGGGGCGTATCGATGATCGACCGTCGGGTGCCAATATGGCTTTCCCGCCGCCGGCTTCGACCGCACTTCGCACGCCCTGCCAAATCGATGTTGCGCCGGGAAAGTCCTTGTTGGCAATGCCGGTGCCTTGCCACGTGATTGTCCAGCCGCCCGACTGCCGTCCGATGTCGTCGGCGCCATCGCCTGCAACAACGACAGTTGCGCCAGGTTTTATCGGCAAAATGCCACGCTGTGATTTTAGCAGTACAAGCGATTTACGGACTGCTTCTCGCGCAATCGCCCGGTGGTCTGCGCTCCCGATCAAGTCGAAGTGCGCCGCATAGGGTCGCGTGGACGGTTTACCAGCTTCGAACAGGCCGATGTGAAATTTTGTGCGCAGGATGCGCGCGACGGCATCGTCGATCCGCTGCATCGGTACTTGCCCCGACTTTACTTGCGCCACGAGAGTTCCGTGCAGCGCTTTCCAAGTGTCGGGTGCCATATACATGTCGACGCCAGCGTTGATTGCTCCGGGGCAGCTTGCGTTCGTGCACCCGGCGATTTGCCCATGTGCATTCCAGTCGGTGACGACAAAACCGCCGAAGTTCATCCGGCTTTTCAACACATCGGTGATGAGGCCTTTATGTCCGGCGATCTTGGTTCCTTGCCAGCTCGAAAAGCTGGTCATGATCGTTCCGACGCCAGCCTCGATTGCAGGCACATAGGGTGTGCCGTGAATAAGGCGCAGCGCCGTTTCGTCGATCTTTGCGTCGCCTTGATCGCGTCCTTCTTCGGTTCCGCCGTCGGCCAGAAAATGCTTGGTGCTCGCAAGGACATGCGGACCGCGCAGCATTGCTGCACTGCCGGGAAGGCCCTGAAGCCCGCGAATCATCCGGCCTGCATAAGTCGCCACGAGGGCGGGATCGGATGAATAGCCTTCGTAAGCCCGGCCCCAGCGATAGTCCTGCGGCACGGTTACAGTCGGCGCAAATGTCCACTCCATCCCGGTCGCGCGCACTTCAAGCGCAGTCGCCGCGCCGATTCGTTCGATAAGGTCGGGATCGTGCGCCGCGCCCAGCCCAATATTATGCGGAAACAGTGTGGCACCGACGATGTTGCTATGGCCGTGCACGGCATCCGTGCCCCAGATAATGGGGATCGCCGTTCGTCCCCCGCGCTTGTCGACCGATGCTTCGTAAAAGCGATCGGCAAGGTCGAGCCATTTTTGCGGCGGCGCGAGTTCATTGCCGTCGGGCGCGGAGTTGCCACCGTTGAGGATCGAGCCGAGGTGATAGGTGCGGGCATCGTCAGGCGTGACGCTTGCAATGTCAGCCTGAATGACTTGTCCGACTTTTTCCTCGATGCTCATCCTTTTCAGGAGCTTGGCAATCCGAGCTTCGGCTTTGGGAGAGTGCGTAACGGGCCAGCGCGGCGAAGGCCATTGGTCGGGATGAACAACCGGCTGCGGGGCTGGTTGCAGGGACGGAACTTCGTCGGCGGAGCAGGCCGAATAAAAAAATATGCTGCCCACCAGCAACAAGTTTTTGCTCGTTTTGCGACTTGAAAGGGCCAACCCCATGCTATCCAACTCTCACAAATTATTTTCTGCTTTGATCCTGACAACGTTGACAGCGTCAAAAGCGTATGTCAACGTTGTCAAATCGAAGGTGTGTCATTGCGTAACGCAAGAAATGCCAGCGAACGTAAAGGCGGCAAAGCCGTGATTGAAAACAGGAGAGGATAACAAATGTTACGCCACAACAGTTTACATGTAAGCCTTGTCGCTGCTGTATCGACGTTAGCGCTTTGTGCTGCTGGCGTTGCACAAGCCCAGACCACGGCTATTCCCGCCGCGAACGCGGAGGCCGAACCAGAAGAAATCGTTGTTACCGGTTTCCGGGCTTCGCTGGCCGATGCGCTGAATGCCAAGAAGAACAGCACGTTGATCATTGAATCGATCACGGCCGAAGACATTGGCAAATTCCCTGACCAGAACATCACGGAATCGCTGCAACGCCTGCCAGGTATCCAGATCGACCGCGAAAACGGGCAGGGGACCAAGGTTCGTATCCGCGGGCTCGACCAGAACGTGACTTTGCTGAACGGCGAGAGCTTTGTGACGGGTCTCGAAATCTTCAAGGTCGGCGAAGGCAGTTTTACGCGTGATTCATCGCTTGAAGGCGTGCCGTCTGACCTCATCGGCGGTGCGGATGTTTACAAGTCGCCAAATGCCATGCTGCTTGAAGGTGGCCTTGGCGGTATTGTCGATCTGAAAACACGAAACCCGCTTGATCTGAAAGACGGCCTTACGGTTGCGGGCAATATTCGCATGAACAAAGGCAGCGACATCAGCGGATGGACGCCCACCGGTTCGGTTGTGGTCGGCTACAACTTCAACGATAAGCTCGGCGTCATTGCGTCATTCAGCTATGACAAGACAAACGATCATCATGATGTTCTGGGCGGCGAAAACCGTGGAAACTGGGCGTTTGCCAATCGCATCGACAAAGCGACGGTGCCTAATTATTATGCACCTGAATACCGTTACATCACCGACCGCGACCAGTATCGCCGTCGCTGGGGTGCGACATTGGGGATCAATTTCCGTCCGACCGACGGACTCGAATTGAGCGCCAACTACTTCCATTCATCGTTGAAAGTGGACACGCGCGAGGCTTCGCTCAAATTCCCGTTCTCGCAAGGCGAGGCGCTTGGCTTGGTTGGCGCGAATACCATCGACGCAAACGGCGTTCTGGTCAGCGGAACGATGCGCGCGCAGTCCGCCGAGGCGATTTCGATCGCTGACGAATCCGACATTGCGTCGGATAACCTGCAATTTGGCGTGAAATGGAACAATGACAGCAATTTCCGCGCGAGTGCATTTGCGACTTGGTCACGCGCAGACTTGACCCGCGAGGTCGGCAATAACGACGTCCGTTACACCCAATATGGCGTCCGCGGTCTAACTGGCGGATCGAACGGGGTGCCCGGCGTCGGCGGTCCGGCCAACCCGGCGGCACCGGCGACGTTTAATTTCACCTATGCCAACGCGCCGTTCCCGACGTTCGGGATCGGTGCCGGAAGCCCGGCTGATCTCTTTACCAATCCGGCCTACGGTTTCTTCAAATCCCACTGGGCATTTGGAGACCGGTCGAAAGTCGACGGAAATTCGATCCGCGCCGATTTTGCCTATGATGCCGATAACTCGTCGACCAACACGATCACGCTCAGCGGTGGGTTTCGCTACGGCCAGCGCAATGTCGAATTTACGTCGGGCCGTTATCTTGCCGATTACAGCAAGAAATGCGTGACCGGCATTGGCGGTGTCCAGCAATGCGAAGTCGATGCGTCGGCGATCCCGGCGGCAAACCGTGATCCCAATTATCAGTATAACTGGACGCCTTATGGTTACTTCCAGGATGGCGCGATCGGCTTTAAATCGTGCGAACTGCCTGCCATTAACGCTGCGCTTCGGCCCAATGGCTGCACCGAGCGCTTTGGCAATTCGCCTGCTTTGATTACGCCGTATCAGGGGTTTGCCAACACATTGAGCCGCGTCGAAACGGTCATCAACAGTCATTTTCCGGGCGGGAAGATACTCGTTCAAAACCGCGACCAGATGACCGACCCGCTAAAATGGATCCAGACGCTTTATCCAACAACGCCGTTCAAATTCTTTCAGGATCCGCTACAGACATTCAACGTCAAGGAAGAAACCAAAACCGGCTATGTGATGGCAGACATCGGCGGGAAGGATGATCCCTATCATGTCAACGTTGGCGTGCGGATCGTTAACACCACGCTGAGTGTCGACCAGAACCAGGGCAAGGCAAACCCGAGCTATTTCGGGACCGACAGCTGGAACGGCGTGCTGCGCGATTTCGATACGACAACCACACGGCGCAGCTACACCGACTTTTTGCCAAGCATCAATGCGGTCGCAAACATCAGCGACGGGCAGAAAATCCGCTTCTCGGCGGCGAGGGTCGTTGCCCGCCAAAATCTTTTCGACCTCGGTCGCGGATTTGCGACCGACTTTACGCGGAACCCGCAAACCAATTTGTTCACATTTACGAGCGGAAGCCGTGGCAACGCTTCGCTTGACCCGTATCGCGCTTTCCAGTTCGACCTCGCATATGAATATTATTTCGGTCGACAGGGGCTGATCTCGGTCGCTGGCTTCTGGAAGGAAGTCGACTCGTTCATTGTGACCCAGACCGTACCAGTCTTCGTGAACGATCAGGCCGGTGGACGACTGGGACCAGTTTCACAACCGGTCAACGGCCGTGGCGGCCGCGTCCGCGGGTTCGAGGCAGCAGCGCAATATGCGTTCGACTTCGGGCTTGGCTTCAATGCAAACTATACGTTCTCGGATACAAAAACCGACGGGTCGAACGACTTTTCAACCGGACTCCCACTGCCGGGCGTTTCGAAACATTCGTTCAACGGCCAAGTGTATTTTGAAACGGGCGGTCTTTCGACACGCTTGTCATATAGCTGGCGGTCGAAGGCTTATCTCGGCAACTTCGGTTTCGGTGATGGCGGCGTGACGCGCACCCTGGGCATTTACAGCAAAGCCTATGGTCAGTTTGATGGGCAGATATCCTACGACATAAACAAAAATATCGGGGTGTTTGTCGAAGGCGTCAATCTGACTAAATCGAACCAGTCGGCATATCTCCAATTTCCCGAATTGCCGTTCCGGTATGAATCAGGATCGCGCCGCATTTACATTGGTGCGAAAGTGAATTTCTAAGCTACTAAAAGGGGCGGGCTTCATTGACCCATAGCCTGCCCCTGATTGACTGAAGGGTTGTTTGTAACGGTGCCTAAAAACGTGACGGCAAATGCTCCTATTCAGTCAATATTGATTGTCGGTGGCGGGACGGCCGGTTGGTCGTCCGCTGCGTTGTTATCCAAGGTTCTTGGCCCTTCGTGTCGCATTACGGTGGTCGAATCCTCGGACATACCCACTGTCGGCGTCGGCGAGGCGACAATCCCGCCGGTATTCGAGTTTCTGAAAAATTGCGGAATCGACGAAGTCGATTTCATTCGCGAATGCCAAGCGACGTTCAAGCTCGCGATCAAGTTTGATGACTGGCAGCATAAGGGGCACAGCTACTGGCATCCGTTCGGCAATTTCGGGATGACCATCAACAAACGTCCTTTCCATCATTATTGGTGGAAAAACCGGGCGGAAGGTTTCACCGAAACACTGGCTGACGTCTGCCCTGTGATTGCGCTGGCCGAGGACCGCAAATTCGCATTTCCATCGCCCGACGGCAGCTTTCCCGGCGGTGGCGTTGCCTTCGCTTTGCATTTCGATGCGGGGCTGGTGGCCAAATATCTTCGCCAGCATTCGGAAAAAGCCGGCGTCACACGTCTTGATCGCAAGATCAGCGGTGCCAAAATCGGTCCGGATGGTAAGATTGCAGAGTTGGTTTGCGAAGGCGGCGAACGGCTGACCGCCGATCTTTACATTGATTGCTCCGGCTTTCGCGGGCTGTTGATAGAGGAAGCGCTTGGCGCGGGTTACAAGGACTGGAGCCATTGGCTGCCGTGCGACCGCGCGGTCGCTGTGCCCAGTCAATCGCTTCCGCACCGCACGCCTTACACAACGGCGACGGCGCATGAAGCCGGT
The DNA here is from genome assembly GCA_031429555.1 of Sphingomonas sp. Classification (GTDB taxonomy): domain Bacteria; phylum Pseudomonadota; class Alphaproteobacteria; order Sphingomonadales; family Sphingomonadaceae; genus Sphingomonas_O. The sequence continues at coordinate 7,021 of JANOZQ010000061.1, forward strand.
TGGCGATGGCGCATCCCGCTGCAAGGACGGGTCGGCAATGGCTATGTCTATTCGAGTAAATTTATCGAGGATTTTGCCGCTGCCGATACGCTCCTGAAAGCGCTTGATGCGCCACCACTGGCTGACCCCCGGTTTTTGCGGTTTACGGCGGGTCACCGCAAAACATTCTGGCAGGGGAATTGTGTCGCAATCGGGTTGTCGGGTGGTTTCCTCGAGCCGCTGGAATCAACAAGCATCCACCTGATCCATACCGGGCTCAACCGGTTGCTCGACTATTTTCCCGACAAAAGTTTCGACCCTTCGTTGGCGCAGGCGTACAATCGCGAAGCCGAGACAGAATATGCCCATATCCGCGATTTTATCCTGCTCCATTATTATCCGAACCAGCGCATCGGCGAACCGTTCTGGGATTACATGCGGAATGTTGATCTGCCGACGTCACTAACCGACAAAGTTGAATTGATACGGAGCAGCGGACGGATCGTGTCGCGGCGCACCGAACTATTTGCCGATATCAGCTGGTTTTTTGTCGCACATGGCATGGGCATCGACGCGCACAAATACGATCCGCTCGTCGACTTGGCACCGTTCGAGGAAGTGCGGGCAATTATCGATCAGATGCGCGACGTCATGGGCCAATATCGGGCCGCGGCGCGCCCGCATGACGATATTCTTGCGATCATGCTGGATCCGGCTCAAACGCGCCGCCCGAACTTCGGGTTCAGTGGCGGTCAGCTTTCGCGCTAGCTCAAACCGGGGCGAAGGCATCGGCCCGATTGCGCGGTCGATAAACGACAATCACGCCAAAAGTGAGGATCGCCACAATAACAATGCCGGGAGCGACCGAATGGCCGCTTGAGAAGAGAAGGCCGAGCGTCACGAACTGCGGTGCGAGTGCTTGTGCCAGCTTGCGCGCAATGCCAACGCTGGCAAAAACCCGCGCTGCACATGCCGTTGCTCCCACTTCATGTTCGATACCATCGACGACATCGGGCGCCAGTGACCAGAACATGATCGACATGCCGCTTCCTGCAATAACAGCGACGCTGACAACCGCGACAATGCCGATACTGGACCCACCGACGGCAGGTAGCGCAAGTACCGCAAGCAAGTTTGCAGTCGCGGTGTACAATAGCACCTGACCCGGACCAAATTTTCGCGCGGCCGTCACCCACAAGGGCGCGCTGATGAGCAGCGACAATGACGGCAGCAACGCGACGGCATAGCCCAGCTGGACGGATCCGATTTCCTGAAACAGGAAAAGGATGGATTTGTTCAAGACTGTGATGCTTAACCCTGCGGCGAAAACCACTGCAAGCAAACGGCGGAGCGCAGAAGATTGCACTGTGAGTTTTACGAATCCCGTGAGATATCGGCGGGAACTGCCTGCAGCACCCAAAGGAGCGCTCACACGTTCGCGGACGCCAAAATACGTCGCCAGAAACGCCGGCTGTGCCAGCACGACCAGCAGCAGCGCCCCATAAAGGAAATCCGCTTCCTGATCAGAGCTGCGTAACGCCAGCAGTGCAAATATGGCCGTCGCGATCAGGCCGCCGAGTGCTGCACCCTGCATGCGCGCGCCGGTCAATATGATGCGATCAAGCGGATCATCGGAAATGCGCGATGTCAGCGCGCCATAAGGAATGTTACCGAGACTATAGCTGAAGCGCAGAATGATATGGGCAACGAGCGCATAGGCCAGTCCGGCCCCGTCAGCACCAACGATTAGTGGTTGAGCGAAGACCGCCGCAAGCGCAAGGCCTGAAAGTGGCCCACCCAATAGCACCCACATGCGGACCGGCACTCTTGGCGAAAGCCTGTCAACCAAAACACCGATCACTGGATCAGCGACCCAGTCGACAATTGTGCCGACGAGGAAGATTGCCGCCGCCGCTTCCGCCGACAGGCCAAGCACAGAGATGTAAAAGAACAGCAGGTACAGCTCGGTCGACTGCCAAACAAAATTGAAGCCAAGATCGCCCGCGGCAAAGCTTAACCGTTCGCGTCTTGCGATCATCGCGGGGCAGGCGGTCCGGACGAAGCGCGTACCAGCAAACTATGGTCGTGCGTCCGATCTTTTGCCTGTTTTTTGCCGTCCAGCCGGTTGATCAGCATGTCGGTCGCCGCAAACGCCATTTCGAATACCGGTTGCCGGATCGTCGTCAGTCGCGGCCAGACAAGGCGCGAGATCTCGGCATCGTCGAAGCCGACCACAGAGATATCGCCAGGGATCGTCAAGCCGGCGTCGCGCGCGGCCATCAGCGCGCCAACAGCCATATCGTCATTTTGGGCAATGATCGCGGTCGGACGGATGCGTGCCGCCAATATGCGTGTGGTTGCAGCGTAGCCAGAATCGAACGTATAGTTCCCCTGCTCGAGGCGATCGACACGGAGTTCGATGCCCGCTTCTGCCATCGCCTGCCCATAGCCGATCAGCCGCGCTTCGCTTGAATGATGGGTAGGATCGCCTTTGATAATGGCGATGTCGGTATGGCCCAATGCAATAAGATGTGCAGCAATCTCGCGCGCGCCGGCAATATCGTCGAGCAGGGTGTTAGGGCCAATTTCGAAAAGGCGTGTCGGCGCAATGCGAACGAAAGGCATTTCTGCGGCGCCAAGTTCATCGAGGATCACCGGATGATCCGATGCAGGGGGACTAAGGACGACGCCATCCAGCGCTGCCGACCGGAGCAAGCCGACGATTTCACCGGCTTTTTCCTGCACCGATCGGACGGGGATTACGATCAGCCGGTAACGTTCGGTTTCGAGACGGCTCAAGACGCCCATCTGGAGTTGGACAGTGTAGCTGGGGCTCGGGTTTTCGTACACCAGGCCGATGAGAAACGAACGCCGTCGAACGAGGCTCTGCGCAAGTAAATTAGGATGGTAATTCAGGCGTTTGGCGGCCTCCAGAACGCGTGTTCGAAGGTCCTTTGCGACATGCGGCTCATCATTCAGCGCGCGTGAAACCGATTTGTAGGAAACGCCGACATCGCGGGCGATGTCTACGATAGTGGTCCGTTTTTCGGGGCGCTTCACAGACAGCGTATTTTACCCGCCTGCCTCACTTGTCAACCTGCGCATTGCCCGATGCCATTGGCTGGCAAGCAGCACAAACATAAACGCGACGCTTAGCTATTTCGAATTGCGCGATTGGGCCACTGCAGAGGGGGCAGTCGGTTTTACCAAAAATGTTGACGCGTTCGCGATAGCGGGTTCGCGCTGCTTTGGCATTATCGACCGTTACGATTGCATTGCGCTCGACGCCGATGTTCAGAAGTTGTACGGCATCAAACCAGATACGGTCAAATGTCGCGCGGGTGATTGCGGTGCCTGAAGTCGATGGATGCACACGCTGTCGCCACAGGATTTCGCTGCGGTAAATGTTGCCGATCCCGGCCACAACCGACTGGTCCATCAACAATTGGCCGATGGCCACCCGGCTTCGGGATATTCTTCGCCAGGCCCGCTCGGGGTCGGCATCGGCACGCAAGACGTCGGGACCGATCCGCGCAACTAGTGCTACCAGCTGCGCTTCGTCGAGCACTTCGCAGCAATTAGGACCATTGATATCGACGACATGGCTGCCGCTCTTCATTCGGACGCGCACGGCACCACGCGGTTCACTGGCGGGCAATTTTGACGTGCGAAACCGTCCGAACAGTCCCAGATGAATGTGAAGGTTCAGACCGCTGTCAAAGCGGTAGAGCAGGTGTTTTCCAAAGGCGTCGATTGCCGTGCAAACCTGACCGTCTAGCTGCGCTGCACCTTCCCAAAACCGCCCTTGAGGAGACACAACTTCGACAGCTTGATCGACCAGCATCGGGCGCTGGTCGCGGGCTGCACGATGGATTGTGTGGCCCTCGGGCAAGGATGCAACTGCTTTCTGAATTGGACCCAAATGGCTGACGTCGGATCGAAAATTTCACACGAGCCAAGTCGATATCCGCTATCGTCACGCACCGCGTCCTGTAAACAAAAATCAGGTTAGGCGTCTGTTGTAAACGACCTTACGTCGACCGACCGAACGGATGACGCCGTCGGTATTGTAAACCGCGCTGGACACCTGGTGATTTTAGAACTTTACGCTGCCGCGCAGGCCCCATAGCCGCGGCGGTGCATAGCTCGCTTGAAGATTGCCGCCGCCGCCATAAACAAAGCGCGTCGCCGTCGCTTTATTCGTCACGTTAGTCACGAAAGCCTGCAAAGCGAAGCGCTCGTCATATTCCCACGTCAGGCGCAGGTCGAGTTTGGCAAAGGCGGATTGCCGGTCAAGGATAGAATTGATCGGTTGACCAAAGAACGCGCCCGAAAAGTTCAGCTGGGCATAAGGCGAAAGCTTGCCTGCGTTGCCAAGGTCGATGTCATATTGCATCGAAACCGACCCGGAATACTCGGGTGAATGCGCAATCTTGTTGCCCTTCAGGTCGCAACCAAATGCAGCGGCGGGCTGGCCCGTGCCACCGGTGCCCGGGATCAAGCCGCAATTATAGCCGACCGCAAAAATGCGACGCTGTCCCGCTGGTGCGATTGTGACGCCATTGACGACTGTTGGCGCAATGGCTGTTGCATCGGGGATGAGGATCGATGTGCCGAACGGCGCAGCAACCTGGTCATATTGGGTATATTTCGCATTGAGATAGGCAAAACTGGCATTCAGCGTCAGCGCGTTAACCGGACGCCAGATCGCTTCAAGTTCGGCACCATAAGACCGTGCCTTGCCGCTGTTTTCGATAATAGACAATGTCGTATTGCCTGTTGGAATCTGCCGCTGCTCCTGCAGGTTGTTGTAACGGTTGTAAAATGCCGACAGGTTGAGCTGGATGGTGTTATCGGCAAAGCGGTTTTTCGATCCGATTTCGAATGCGGTCACAGTTTGCGGGGCAAACGTCTCGCGTCCGAGCGCTGCAGCAGCCTGACTACCGTTGAATCCCCCCGAATTGAACCCCGTTGACGCCGACACATAAAGCAAATTCTTGTCTGTCACCTGATAATCAAGCCCCACCCGCCAAGTGACCTTTTCAAAGGTCGCAGTGTTGAAGGTTGCGCCGTTGAAGATCGTCGTGTTCGCGGCGAGGCAGCGGAACCCCGGCTGCGGCAGCGGGATCGTGACATAAGTGCAGTTGGTGATGCCGCCCTTCGTGCCGAAAGAGCTCTCGGGGATCGGGCCCGTTGCCAATGTAATCGCTGTTGCATCAATCGTTGTGCCGCCGATCAACGGCAAGATCGCATTGGCATTTGCAAACTTGAAATCCTTGCTGTCGCGGGTCCAGCGGATACCGCCCGTCAACTTCAGCTGGTCAGTAATGGCGTAACTGGCTTGGCCATAGAACGCGAGCGAGCGCGTTTCGGCACGCAATTGCGAATAGAAGCCTGCAGCCTTTGCCCGCGTAATATTCGGCGTAACGTTGCGGACAATTTGCGGAAACTGCTCGTTGATAAACGTGCCGTTGAGCTTGTCCTTGAAGTAGTAGGCACCCAGCACATATTCGAATGGCCCTTTGCCGTTCGAAACAAATTGCAACTCTTGGCTGTAGGTTTTGGCCGACGTGAACTGGTAATCGGCACCAATCTGGTTGCCCGAAAAATCGGTGTCCTGCGTTCGCGTCGTCTTGAAGTCGGCATAGCCGGTGATCGATTTGAACGTCACCGGCCCGAAATCATAAGCAAAGTTTGCGGTACCGCTGTAATTTTTCAGGCTGAGCGTGCCAGCATAATCATTGTCGATCCGGTAGGGATCACCGGCGGCATAGAGCGGAACACCCGCATCGATTGTTAGTGGCGCATCGATAACATTGTCTCGATTTCCGGCGCGCGTGTTCAGGATCACCGGCGTTGCGTTAAACAACTGGGCGTTGGTGGGGACATAGAAATAGCTGCCAACGAGCTTGTAACCGAAAGCCGAACCGCCAGCGCCGCCACGCGACGCATAATCGACCTTGAACGTCGCGGTCATCCTGTCATCGGGCTGGAACTTGATGGCACCGCGCAAATACGTGTTGTCGTCGTCGAACAGGTTACCACCCGTCGGGTTAACGTTTTTGACCCACCCGTTCGACTTTTCATAGCCGCCGGCCAGACGGATCGCCACTGTGTCGCTGAGTGGCGCATTGGCAAAGGCGGTGACGCGGATTTGGGCATTTGATCCCACGGTGATGTCGCCGCCGCCCATTGCTTTTTCAGTGGTGGGTTGCGCCGTCACGATCGAAATGTTGCCGCCAAAGGTGTTGCGCCCGTAAAGCGTGCCCTGTGGTCCGCGTTGGACCTCGACTCTTTCAAGATCAACAAAGCCAAGCGTGGCCTGTGACGAGCGTGACTGGTAAATACCATCGATGAAGAAGCCGATGGTCGTGTCGGCATTGACGTCGACACTTTCGGTGCGAACGCCGCGGATCGCAGGGCGCGCATCGACGCCGGATCGACCAAAAGTGAACCCCGGGACGAGCCCCTCGAGGCGCGAAACGTCAGTCAGACCCTTTTTCGCGATTTCCGCTGCACCGAAGGCGGAAACCGAAATTGGCACATCCTGCAGCGATTCTTCGCG
>JANOZQ010000062.1:0-1923 GCA_031429555.1 Sphingomonas sp.
TCCGCAGGCGATGACGGCCCGACGCCGGGCACCGGGCAATAGCTTGTCATCGACCAGTTCTGCCCCGATGCTTTCGACGAAATATCGTAGAATGTCTGAAGGTCGAGTCCGAGCTTTTCGGCCAGAGCAAACGCCTCGCACGTTGCAATCATCGACGCGCCGAGCAGCATGTTGTTGCAAATCTTCGCCGCTTGCCCCGCGCCCGATGCGCCCGCATGGATCACTGCCTTGCCCATCGCCGACAGGATCGGCTCGGCGCGCGCGAAAGCATCATCACTGCCACCGACCATGAAGGTCAGCGTGCCGCCATTCGCCGCCGCAATCCCGCCCGAAACCGGCGCATCGACCATCGCATAGCCCGCCGCCGCTGCATCCCCTGCAACCTTGCGTGCCGTCGCCACATCGATGGTGGAACAGTCGAGCAGCAATGCTGTTGCCGGCGCGTGGCCGATAACGTCGGCGCCGTAAACGCTGTCGACAATCGCCCCGTTAGGCAGCATCGAGACGACCGCCTCAACGCCCACAACAGCTTCGCGGACAGTCGCGAACACTGCACAACCATTGCTTTGCGCCGCTGCCAGCGCCGCTTCGGCCAGATCGAACGCGTTAACGGCATGCCCAACCTTGACGAGGTTCGCAGCCATCCCGCCGCCCATATTGCCAAGGCCGATGAACGCTATTTTGGTCATTTCGGGGCACTTTCTTTTTTCACAACGCGCTGTTCAAACAGAAACGCTTGCATCGCAGTCGACATCCATAACGGCGACATTGGGGGCGGAATATTCTTTTCCCAAGCCATCGATCCAACCAACGTGCCCCTTGCAATTGGCACATCGGGCCGCGCTTTTGATATCGGGTCAGAAAACGCCTTGTCCGCCGTAATGATGGTCCAGCCGTGCCGGTGCAATTCGTCGACCAAGTCACCGATGAACATCGCTGCGAGGTCGGTTTCGTGGAGCAGCAGGACATGTGCGGGTGATCGGCCGATTGTTCGTCGTGCCATTTCGTCATGATAGGCGACCGCGCTCATCTGCGACCCGACATACAGACGGCGCAGTGCCTCCATGTCCATTATCTTGCCGTCTTTCGCGGCCTGGATCGTCAGCGTCTCGAGATTCCAGTCGGAGCCATCCGCTGTGACATAGCCGTTGCGCAGGCCACGCTTGTCGAGCCCGGCGCGGATCGCATCGCGCTTCGCCTTGTCCGCCCCGCCCTCATCGAGATAGGGAAAGCGGAACCACGGACGGTAGCCTTCGCGCCCTTTCAACCAGGCGGCCGCTTTGTCGATGTCCGTCAGATAGGCATCGGCAGGGGTATTGGTCAGCATCGTGTGATCGAAGCTATGATTGGCGATCACATGTCCCGCTGCGACATAGTCGGCAATCCGCGCCTCTCCGCCCTGCCCGTCGGGATTAGCGAGCCTGCCCGGCGTGACGAAGAAAGCCGCCTGTTTGACGCCAGCCTGCTTCAACGCCGCGATGAGCTTCGTGGTGCGCTTATCAGGCGTGTAAAACGCGCCTGCGTTGCGCGGCACGTCGTCGAACGTCAGGGCGATTTGCTTTTCGGCGTGCCCCGATGTGGATATCAAAATCGCCAGAATGACTGTCAGCAGGTAACGCACTCGTTCACCCCATTGTCGGAATAACGAACGCATTCGCACCATCACCCACGCCACCGTCCGGCCAGCGCTGGGTGATGGTCTTGACCTTGGTCCAGAATTTCACGCCTTCCATGCCGTGCTGGTTGGTGTCGCCGAACGCACTGCGCTTCCAGCCGCCGAATGTATGATAGGCGACCGGCACCGGGATCGGGACGTTGATGCCAACCATGCCGACGTTGACGCGCGCCGCAAATTCACGCGCCGCGTGGCCATTGCGCGTGAAGATCGCGACGCCATTGCCATATTGATGCTCGGACGGGAGC
>JANOZQ010000063.1:0-9983 GCA_031429555.1 Sphingomonas sp.
AAGCACCCGCGCGCCTGCCGGTCGCGGCTATTCCCCCAGATTTCGTCAAAGACTTTTTTCGCCATTGGTGCCAGACTGCGCGAGAATATTGCGATGCACAAGAGCAGGGGATGTCATGCGTAGACCTTTCGATGCGATCCAGAGCGAAATCCTCGAGAAATTCACCGAGGCGCTGTTCCACGGCGTCGATATGGTCATCACGCCCGCCCAAGTTGTCGAGAATATCCAGACGCAATTCAGCCTGATCGAAGGCGACAAGCCGGGCCAGATCAGGCTGCTTATCACGGCAGTGTTTGTCGTGCTCGGCGGTCCGTTATTCCTCCTCGACAGCATCGAAGGCCGCGCGGAAACGATCCGCCGCCGGTTGCAGGAAACACAGATCGACTTCCTGCAGGATCTGGGGCGAATCCGCACGCTGATCTACGCCGGCTATTACGGCAATTGGGAAGGCGTCACGCAGGACGACAACGAACATAATCCGGTCCACCGCCAGATCGGATTTACCCTGCCCAAATTCCGCGACCGGAGCGCGCCGGGCGAAATCCCGATCACCCTGGTCGAAGGCCGCGAGCTGACGCATGACGATTTCGTCGGCCATGACGATTGCCCCGCCAGCGCGGGCGTCATCGTCATCGGATCGGGCGCGGGCGGCGCAGTCGCAGCCTATAATCTTGCGGCACAGGGACATGATGTCCTGATCATCGAAGCCGGGTCGCATTGGCCATCGCAACGGATCACGCATGAAGAGCGGCGGATGACGTCGAAGCTCTATAAGGATGGCAGCCTCCAGACGAGCCGCGACAATGATTTCGTCGTGTTTCAGGCGCAGTGCGTCGGCGGCGGGACGGTTATCAACAACGGCATTGCGCTGCGCGTCGATCAGCCCGGCATGATCCATCCCGACGCTGCCGACGTGCTCGACAAATGGACCAGCATCGGCGCGCCGGTGGACCGGACGGCGTTCGATGCGGCCTATTCTGCGGTCGAGGAGCATCTTGGCATCACCCGGATCGACCCCATCATCGGGCGCAATAACGGGCGGCATATTCTCGATGGCTGGGCGGCTTATGCCTCGGCAACAGGCGACCCGGCCGACCTTGCATCCCCCGCGACATGGTTCCGCAAAAACTGGGGGCCATACCGTGCCGGCATCGAATGCGCTTATTGCGGATACTGCAATACCGGCTGCCCTTACGCCCGCAAGAACGGCATGGCGCAGTCCTATCTCGTCGATGCCATAGCCAAAGGTGCAAAAATACTGGCCGACGCGCGGGTTGCCAAAATCCTGTGGCAAGCCGACGGCAAGACCGCCGACGGTGTCGAGATCACCCTGGCCGACGGTCGCCGCCGGACGATCAAGGCGCGCGACGGCATTGTTGTCGCGGCCGGGGCGATGGCGTCGAGCCGCATTCTTGCCGCCAGCGGCATCGAAGGCACCGGTGAAGGCATTTCATTGAATGTCGCGAGCCCCGTTTCAGCCCTGATGCCGCGCGACATGCGGACATGGGACGAGGACCAGATGACGACTTATGTCGACCGCGGCGATTACCTGATCGAATCGCATTTCCAGCCGCCCACGGGTATGGCAACGCTGCTGACCGGATGGTTCGGCGACCATGCCCGAAAAATGCAGAATTATTCCAGGCTCGCTTCGGCGGGTATTCTCTTTCCGGCGGATCGTCGCGGGCGCGTCGTCGGCAATGGCTTCGATTTCAAGCTCGACGTCGAAACCGACCTGCCGCTGATCCGCCGCGCCATCAGCGCTTTGGCACGTGTTCATTTCGCGGGCGGAGCGCTCGAAGTCTATCCCGCACTCACCCGCGGCGGCACGATCACGCCCGACATGGACATCGATGCGTTCCTGAAGACCCGCATCCGCGAGGCGGACGACATTGTTCTCTCAAGCTCGCACCCGCACGGCGGCAACGCAATCAACGAAGACCCCGCGCTGGGCATTGTCGATCCGCACTGCCGCGTTCACGGCAAAACCAACCTCATGGTCACCGACGCCAGCGTGTTCCCGAGCTGCATCCGCGTGAACGCACAACTGACGACAATGGCGATGGCGCATTATGCAACCGCAGGCGGCGGCGTGTTCGCCTAGGCCGCTGTCCACCCGCCATCGACCGAGAGGTTTGCGCCGGTAATCTGCGCCGCTGCGTCGCCGCACAAGTACAGTGCCATCGCCGCAACCTGTTCGGGCGTCACGAACTGCTTGGTCGGCTGTGCATCGAGCAAGACATCGTTGATCACTTGGTCGCGGGTCAGCCCGCGCGCTTTCATCGTGTCGGGAATCTGGTTTTCGACCAGCGGCGTCCAGACATAGCCAGGCGATATGCAGTTCGAGGTGATGCCATGCGTGGCAACTTCAAGCGCCACTGTCTTGCTGAAGCCCGCCAGACCATGCTTTGCGGTCACGTAAGCCGACTTGTTCGGGCTCGCGACGAGCGAATGTGCAGAGGCGGTGTTGATAATCCGCCCCCATTTCTTGGCTTTCATCCCCGGCAGCGCCAGTCGCGTCGTGTGAAACGCGGCGGTCAGGTTGAGTGCGATAATCAGATTCCACTTATCGACCGGGAACGCATCGACGGGCGCAACATGCTGAACACCGGCATTGTTGATCAAGATGTCCACACTGCCGAACGCGCCCAGCGCCGACACCATCATCGCTTCGATGGCATCAACTTTGGTCAAGTCGGCATCGCTGTACATCGCCTTTGCGCCCGACAGCGTTTCGAGACCAACCCGCTCCGCCTCGATGGCCGCTGCATCACCAAAGCCGTTAATGATGACATTGGCCCCTTCAGCAGCAAGCGCTTTGGCATAAGCAAGGCCGATCCCTGATGTGGATCCGGTGACGAGTGCGGTTTTGCCGGTCAGGAACATGTTATTTCGTTCCCGCCCAAGTGCCGATCGCTGATGCCTGTCGTGCACGCAGGCCCGCACGATAATTGATCACCGCGACTGTCGTTTCTGCCGGTTTGCGTGACCCGGCAGGCAACGCTTTTGTGGCATAGGTCGTGACGCGCGCTGCAACAGCTGGGTCCCCCGACCCAGCAGGCAGCCCAACGATAAACGCCGATTTCGTGCTGGTCTCGAGCATCGCATTCACCTTGTCGGCATTGGCGACGGCCCAATCGAACGCCATTGCCGGATGCTGGCTGGCCACGGACGCGATCACGTTGCCGCGCATCGGCACGGGAATTTCATCGGTCAGCGTGAGCGCCAGCGCCTTTCCCGCCAGCGCCGGATCACGCACGGCGCCGAGGTTGCGGTAATAAATCAGCTTGGCCACCGGGCTGTTCTCGGTCCGTGCTTTTTCATGCAGGACGTCCCAGCGTGCAGCATCCGCCGTATACGCATAAATCGACAGTGCCGGAAGGCGGATAGACCCTGGCACGCTGTTCGGATCGGCAAAGCTCGCCTGCGCATAAGTTGCGGCCTGCGCGGTCATGGCTTCGTCGCCGAAACTGCCGAGCACGGGTATGATCGCTTCACGGAGCAGCGCCATTGCCGACGCTTCATCGGGCCTCGCGGTCCAGCCGACCTTGGCAAACACCGGCGCGAGCAGCGAGCGCGCCTTGATACGGAAAGCCGCCTGCTGCGGCGCATCGGTCAGCATCCGGTCAATCCCCGCCATCTGGCCCGCGATCAGGCTCCAGACAATCGGCGACGCATCGGGCGAAATCCCACTGATCAGCGTCAGATAGCGCTCGACCGGCGCATCATTGCTGTTAGCCAGACCATAGCTGTCGGCGATCAGACCAACCTGATCAGCAACCCCCAGCGTTCCGAAATTCGCACGCAGCTTTTCGAAATGGCCAGGCGCGTAGAGCGTCCGGTAATAAGCACTTTGCCCGAAATTGACGACCGGGAGGCCGCAGCCGGGGACTGTCATAGCCTTTGGCACAGCGCCCGAAACCATGACATTTGTCGGCGCAACGCGCAGACGATTGTCGCCGATCCGCACCGGCACCAGCCATGTTTGCGAAGCCTTCGACCCCGCGTCGAGACCAAAGCGACCCTGCGACACGTCAAGTCTCGTCCGGCCATTTGCACAGGCAGGCTCACCAACCTTGATCAATGGCACGCCACCCTGTGTCGTAAAACTGTCCATCATCGGCTTAACCGGCGTGCCAGATGCCGCCGCAACTTCGGCCCACAGCTGGTCGGTAACCGTGTTCCCGTACGCGTACTTCTTCATGTAACTGCGCACCCCGGTCCGGAAAGCGTCCGCGCCGACCGACCCTTCGAGCATACGGATCACGGCTTCGCCCTTGCGATAGGTAATGTCGTCAAAGGCCTGGCTGATTTCGTCGGGCGTCGAGATTTTCTGGATAATCGGATGTGTCGTGACGCGTGCGTCGCGGCTGATCGCGCCCTGCCGGTCGAAGGCCACGCTTTGCGTCAGCGATCCCCATTCGGGGTTCAGATCATCGGATGCTTTTGACGCCATCCACGAGGCAAAGCCTTCGTTGAGCCACAAGTCATCCCACCACGACATGGTGACGAGATTGCCGAACCACTGGTGCGCCATTTCGTGGGCCACAACGTTGAAAATGTCCTGCTTCTGGCTTTCGGTCGCGAGCTTTGGATCGATCAGCAGAATGCGCTCGAAGTAGAAAATCGCGCCCCAATTCTCCATCGCGCCAAAGAATTGCGACGATCCCGGCCCGGCAATCATGTCCATCTTTGGCAACGGATAAGGCGTGCCGAAATAATCGTTGTAATAGGTCAGCAGGCGCTGCGCACTCGCCAGCGCGTAGTCGCCCTGATCGACAACGCCTTTGCGGGTAATCACGCCGATCTCGGTTTTGCCGACCATCGCCGTCTTGCGCTCGACATCGCCCATGCCGAGGTACAGCAGATAGCTCGACATCTTGGGGGTTTCGGCAAAAGTCCAGACGGTCTTGCCCGCCGCATCGGTCGTCTTCGATGTCACCGGCATGTTCGAAAACGCAGTCTGTCCGCCGGGCGAAACCGCCGTCAGCTTGAACGTCGTCTTGATGCCGGGCTCGTCCCACATCGGCGCGAAACGGCGCGCATCGGGGGCTTCGAACTGGGTCGCCAGCATCCGCGCCTTGCTGCCGTCGACATTGTCATAGTCGATGGCGAACATGCCCGTCGCCGACTGGTAGATCTTGCCCGAATAGCTGAGCGACAGGCTGTGCTTGCCGGCCTTGACCGGTGTTGCAAACGTGAAGGTGGCGGTCTGCGCCTTGGCATCGGTGGACACCGTCGCGGCGATGGTGCCGTTGAGCTTGACGCTCGAAATGGCAATTTCGGCGGCGTTGAGCGTTATCGTCCGCGTCGGCTTTGCCACCTGAATCGCAATGGTCTCGCTGCCCGTGAATGTCAGCTTTGTCGCATCGGGCTCTACAGTTATGTCATACGACAGCGGCGTAACGCCGATCGGCAAGCGTCCGGGTGCTGCAAATGCGGTGGTAGCCAGCAGCGATGCCGAGAGCGAGAGCCCGGCGAAAAACACTTTGGACATTGAAACTCCTGCGTAAATCCAGTCGCCGGTGTGGCGTATGACTAAGACACTATGCGCCTTATTCACCCGCGTCTAGCGCGGCGTCAGGTCAAATGCCGCTGTCTTTCCGTCAACAATGTTCTTCGCCACGAGTTCCGAATGGCTGATCGTTGCCGCAACATCGGCCTGTCCAGCATCCCAATGCTCGGTCATCGTTCGGCCCGAAAATTCATAATCGCGCGCACCGCCTTCCCAGGCATTAGCGCGATAAATCAGCTGCACGACGTTCACCGGAAACTCCTCCGCCATGGCCGTCAGGCGCTTCACGTCGGCATCTTCGGCCATACTAGCGGGCAGTTTGCCAAGCACCTTGCGGATCGTCTCGCGTTCCTTGCGCAGCTTGAGCAGTGCGTCGCTCACCTGCCGTGTGCGGCTTGAAAAGCGGATTTCCTTTTCGCGCGCCATCACGTCCATGATCGTGTGCGGCATGACGGCGTGCGCGGAAAACAGATCGACCTGAAACACAAGGCATGCCGCATCCTGTGTATCGAGGACATGCTGCAGCGGCGTGTTCGACACCAGCCCGCCATCCCACCAGAATTTCCCGTCGATCTCGACGGGCGGAAGGCCCGGCGGCAGCGCACCCGACGCCATGATGTGCCGCGCATCGATGCGTTCGTGCGCGGTGTCGAAATAGTGGAAATTGCCGCTTTCGATCTCGACCGCACCAACGGCCAACCGCACCGGCCCGTCGTTGAGCAGATCCCAGTCGACCAGTTCGTTCAAAGTCCCTTCGAGCGCCGACGAATCGTAAAAGCTCAATGCTTCGTTCGTTTGTGGAAACGCAAAGAGCGGGGACAACATGCGCGGACTGAAAAACCCCGGCACGCCAACCGTGGCGACAACCGCCGCTGACCACATGTGCAGAATCTCGCGCGAAAAATCATCCTGCCAGATGGGAAAGCTCGGCAGCGTGGCGCTTGACCGGTCCCAGAACATCCGCAGCCGTTCAACGCGTCGCTCGGGCGGATTCCCCGCGATAATCGCGGCATTCACGGCACCGATCGAAATGCCGGCAACACGATCAACTTCGATGCCCGCGCCGTCGAGCGCTTCGTAAACCCCCGCCTGATACGATCCGAGCGCGCCACCCCCTTGCAATACGAGCGCCACCTGGTCGGGCAGCGGCATCGCGGCCTTTCGGCGGGACTTGCGGAATGTCGGGTCTGCGTCGGCCATTTCGAAACCATATTGCATTGCAGCAAACTTGTCCAAACCGAAGTTTGCGCTAAACCGATTGCAACGGGAGAAGACGATGCGCCTCGACGACGAGCAGGAAAGCAGCAATTTCGAAATTCAGGCGCCGGGCGAGAGCCGCGCCGGATTTGGCGGCGGTGGTGGTGGCCTCGGTCTGCTCGGTATGCTGGTCCCTTTCGTGTTCAGCCGCTTCGGGTGCGGCGGGGTTGCCGTGCTTGGCATTGTCATGCTGGTCTTCGGCGGTTTCGGCAGCATCGGCGGCCTCATGTCGCCGAGCGGACAAGACCCGACGCCGCAACAGCAGGCTGCCCCGGGGCAGCTCACCGAAATCCAGCGCGTTTCACTGAAAGTACTCGGCTCGACCGAGCGCCGCTGGACCGAAATCTTTGCCGCGTCGGGCCAGCGCTACACACCAACCACGCTCGTCTTCTACAGCCGAAACGGCCAGTCGGGCTGTGGTGCCGCGCAATCCGCAATGGGGCCGTTCTACTGCCCCGCTGACCGCAAGATTTACATCGACACGCAGTTTTTCGAGGAAATGAAAACCCGGTTCAACGCGCCGGGGGATTTCCCGATTGCTTATATCATCGCGCATGAAGTCGGCCATCATATCCAAAATCTCGACGGCACAGCGGATCAGGTAAACCGCGCTCAGCAACGTGCCAGCCGTGCGCAGGGCAATGCCCTGCAAGTTGCGATGGAACTTCAGGCTGATTGCTACGCCGGTGTCTGGGCCGCCAACGACAAGAATCTGCTCGAAGCAGGCGATGTCGAGGAAGGCCTTGGCGCCGCGCAAGCCATCGGCGACGATACGCTGCAACGCGCCGGTGGCCAGCGCCCCGTGCCCGAAAGTTTCACGCATGGATCGTCGGCGCAGCGCCAGCAATGGCTGACCCGCGGCCTGCAGTCGGGTGATCCGGCGCAGTGCAACACCTTCGGGTGACAGCTGCCAACGGGGAGCGCCTGACCGTCCTTGATGGCTGGCGCGCGGTCAGCATTCTCGCCGTGCTCGCGGGGCATTTGTTGCCGCTCAGTATCATCGTTCCCAAAGCCAATGAAGCGGCGGGCCTGTTCGGCATGGCGGTGTTTTTCACGCTGTCGGGATTCCTGATCACGCGCTTCCTAATCGAACGGCCCGATCCGCGCGCCTTCATCATCCGCCGCGCCTTTCGGATCCTCCCTCTGGCGTGGGTCGGTGTCTTGGCAGCCTTCGTCATTGATGGCGGGCACGGCCCGATGACACAGCTTGCCGCCAATCTGCTGTTCTATGCCAACCTGCCGCCGATCCCGCTGTTCAATTCGGGCGCGCATCTGTGGAGCCTCAACGTCGAAGTGCAATTCTACGTCGCGATTGCACTGGCCATCGCGATTTTTGGTCGCAAGGCGCTCTATGCGCTGCCGCTATTTGGCCTCGCTGTCACCATCGCGCGCGTTGCAACCGGCGCGCACTACAGCATTGTTACTTGGTTCCGCATTGACGAAATCCTGGCCGGTGCCTTGGTCGCGTTGATCTGGTCAGGCTGGTTCGGCGCGCGGGCAAAGGCGTTGCTTTCGAATACCAATACATGGCTGGCCGCGATTGTCGCACTTGCGATCTGCTATTTTGTCGACACGCCGCTCGCTTATGCCCGTCCCTATGCAGTCGCGCTCTTGGTCGGCTCGACACTGGCGGGTGCACCTGCGTTGCTGGACAAGCTTCTGACGTCCCGCCCCGCCGCCTACATCGCCGCGGTGTCCTATGCCCTCTATGTTTTCCACGCGCTGCTTACGTCGACATGGCTCGGCAGCGGAGAGGATGTCGAACGCTATCTCAAACGCCCGCTTCTATTCGCTGCGACGTTCGCGCTTGCGCATCTCTCGACTTATTATTTCGAAAAGCATTTCATCGACTGGGGCAAAGCACTGACGCGGCGTTAGACGGCCTTGATCGGTTTATATTTGAAGGTTGCGCGGATGATTCCGTGGTCGTTCGTCCCGCTCTCTTTATGGTCATCGAAATTCAGATGGTCATTGTTCACGACCATCCCGTCGAACAGCCACAGCCGCTTCTTGCTGTTGTCGTAAAATTCCTGGCTGACGAGAATATGGTCGAGCGATTCACGCATATCCTGATGGACATGCGTGTAGTAAACATCGCGCGTATCGCGATATTCCTGCAATGTCTGCGCTGTGTAGAGCGCACAATCGCCTCCTCCGACGGAGTCCCCGACAAGATAGTTCGGCTGTTCGGTCAGGATATTGGCGGTGTTGCTATGTTGCCCGTCGTTGATGTCGCCGAGCACGATGACCGGCGTGTCATTGCCTTTCATCTGTTCGGTCAGGATGAACCGCAACGCTGCTGCTTCCGCCGTCCGCCGGATCGTCGAGATGGCGGACCCGATGGCCGTCTGATGCTTTGAATACAGCGGCTTGTTCGAATTATACCACGGCTCGCGGAAGACAGCCGTCGGCCCCTTTGACTTGAAGTGGCAGACAAAGACGTTGACGTCGGCCTGATCATCGCGCGGCTTCATCGTGAAATGCAGCACGGGGCGCGAAAAGCCCTTGATCGTCACCGATATGTGCGGCGTTTGCGGATCACCACCACTCGCTGACAACACAAACTCGGGCGGAAAATCCGAAATCCAGCGCGGCGTCCCGGTCAGCAAGCCTTTGCGGACAATCGCGCCGCAAACGATATGCGTGCCGTTAGCATCGGCAGGCGCGACCAGATCATAGTCGGCGGTCAGCCCCGCATCGGCAAGCGCACGGACAATCGACGCCGCATGCCACATTTCCTGAAAGCCGACGACATCGGCGTTCATGATTTTCAGCTGGCGGACGGTCCAGGCGATTTTCAGATCATATTCGGCCTGCGACCAGCCATTGCGGTCGTCATAGACCGGCAGTCCCGGTTCATTGAGGTTGAAAAGATTGAACGTCGCAATGCTCAGCGTTTTCAGTTTCATGGGTGCCCCCTCTGCCGATGTCGGAAGTTAACCCAAGTTTATGGCAATCAGGCGGCAAGTCCCTGCTCGATTTGGGCGCCCGCTTCGAGCCATTGCGCTTCCAACGTTTCGATCTTGGCGCTGATCTCTGCACGCAATTTCATGAGCTCGCTCATCGTCAGCTTGGCATCACTGCCGGTTGCCGTCTTGGGATCGAACATCGCGCGTTCCACGGCGCTGCGCCGTTCGCCGAGTTTCGCCAATTCGTTTTCGGTTGCAGCGACGGCTTTACGCGCCGCTGCTTCCTTTTCGCGCGCGGCGGC
>JANOZQ010000064.1:0-2842 GCA_031429555.1 Sphingomonas sp.
GCCCTCATCGCGTTTTTCCTTATGAAACAGCCCGATTTCGGTCAGACGATCATTTTCTGCACCGTCTGGTTGGCCATGCTGATGCTCACGGGGATTTCGTACCGGATCATGGGCACGCTGGCCGGATGCGGTGCCGTCGGCATTGTCGCAGCCTATCTGTTCTATCCGGTCGCGACGCAGCGGATCAACAATTTCCTGTTTCAGGCGGGCGATACCTATCAGGTCGACAGCGCCTATGCGACGCTGACCGCGGGCGGGTTTTTCGGGACGGGGCCAGGCGGTGGCGAGGCCAAGTTCCACCTGCCCGAGGCACACACCGACTACATCTTCAGCGTGATCGGCGAGGAGTTCGGGCTGTTCGCGTGCATCGCCATTGCTTGCCTGTTCCTCGCCATCGTCGTGCGCGTGTTCGTGAAGCTGCTGGACGAGGAAGACCCTTTCATCGTGCTGGCCGCCGCGGGGCTGACGACGCAATTCGCGGTGCAGGCGCTGATCAACATGGCGGTCAATGTGAACCTCGCGCCGTCGAAGGGGATGACGTTGCCGTTCATCAGCTATGGTGGTTCGTCGATGCTGGCGCTGTCGATCGGGTTTGGGCTATTGCTGGCGTTTACGCGGCGCAACCCGTATCTTCGCCGCTCCCCCTATGTTGTCCGGTGGAGCAAGCGTTGAGCATTTCGAAACATTATGTCCTCGCAGCCGGCGGGACCGGCGGGCACATGGTTCCGGCGCATGCGCTGGCCGCCGAACTCATCCGGCGGGGCCATCATGTCGCGCTGATCACCGACGAACGCGGGGCAAAAATTCCGGGGCTGTTCGACGGGGTCGAAGTACATATGCTGCCAGCTGGACGCATCACCAAAAGTCCGCTGTCATGGTTTCCCGGCTGGCAGGCGATCCGCAAGGGCCGCGCAATGAGCTATGATATTTTCAAGGAATTCGGGCCATCGGCGGTGGTCGGTTTTGGCGGCTATCCGGCGTTTCCCGCACTGCTCGGGGCAAAGCGCGGTGGCGTGCCGACTGTCGTGCATGAACAGAATGCAGTGTTGGGGCGCGTTAACCGGCTGGTGGCGGGTTGGGTCAACGCGATTGCGACGAGCTATCCCGGCGTCGAACGAATGAAGCCGGGCTGGGCACACAAGACGCATCTTGTCGGCAATCCGGTGCGCGAGGAAATCATCAAAATACGCGAGCAGGATTTCCCGCCGCTTGATGACAATGGCATTTTCCGCATTCTCGTGACGGGCGGGTCGCAGGGGGCGAGCGTGTTGTCGCGCGTCGTGCCCGACGGGCTTGGCTTGCTGCCGCTCAATTTCCGGCGGCGGTTGCAAGTGACGCAGCAATGCCGCGCCGAGGACATCGACGGAGTCCGCGAACGCTATGCGCAATTGGGCATTCCTGCCGACCTCGCGACCTATATGTCCGATCTGCCCGAACGGCTGAGCTGGTCGCATCTGGTCATTGCGCGGGCGGGCGCATCGACGATTGCCGAGCTGACCGCAGCGGGGCGCCCCGCGATCCTGATTCCGCTGCCGAGCGCGACGGATGATCACCAGACTGCCAATGTCCGTGAAATGGTCGATGCTGGCGGCGCGCGGGCGATTGCCGAACGCGATTTTACGCCGGTGGAGTTGGCCAAACAGATGCAGAAGCTCGGTCTTGATGCCGTTGCGCTGGCGAATGCGGCCAAGCGCGCATGGGGTTGTGGCCGTCCCGATGCCACGCGGCATCTCGCCGATCTTGTCGAAAGCATGGGGCCTGCGCCCATCGGGATGCAGCCTGCCACGTTCAAACCGGCCTACGCGCGATGAAGGGGGTCGCAACCGACATCGGTACAATCCACTTTGTTGGCATCGGCGGCATCGGCATGTCGGGCATTGCCGAAGTGATGCACAACCTCGGCTACAAGGTGCAGGGATCGGACGTTGCTGAAGGTTATGTGATTGAAGGATTACGTGCGCGCGGCATTCCCGTTGCCATCGGGCACAGCGCCGACAATCTGGGCGATGCCGCCGTGGTGGTCACGTCGACGGCGATCAAGCGCGACAATCCTGAAGTTGCAGCGGCTTACGCCAACCGCGTGCCAGTTGTGCGGCGGGCCGAAATGCTTGCCGAACTGATGCGGCTCAAATCGACAGTGGCAGTGGCTGGGACGCACGGCAAAACCACCACGACGAGCATGATCGCGGCGATGCTCGACGCGGGGGGCGTCGATCCGACGGTGATCAACGGCGGGATCATTAACAGCTATGGTTCGAACGCGCGGCTGGGCGCGAGCGACTGGATGGTGGTTGAGGCCGACGAGAGCGACGGGTCGTTCCTGCGGCTTGACGGCACTGTCGCGGTCGTCACGAATATCGATCCCGAACATCTCGATCATTATGGTTCGTTCGAGGCGGTCAAGGATGCGTTCGTCGAGTTTATCGAAAATGTGCCGTTTTACGGCGCAGCAGTGCTGTGTCTCGATCATCCCGAAGTCCAGGCGCTGCTGCCGCGGGTCCGCGACCGGCGGATCGTGACTTATGGGTTCAGCGCGCAAGCCGATGTGCGCGGGATCAATGTCGTGCCCGGCGCAGGCGCGAACCGTTTCGAAGTGATCATCCGCCACCGCGACGGATCGACGCGCAGCATTGAAGACATCGTGCTGCCGATGGCGGGGCGGCACAATGTGCAAAATGCCTTGGCAGCGATTGCGGTGGCCATCGAACTCGGCCTCGACGACGCGACGATTCAAAAGGGCTTTGGTGCATTCGGCGGGGTCAAGCGGCGTTTCACCAAGGTCGGCGACGTCGGCGGGGTCACGATCATCGACGATTATGGCCATCATCCGGTCGAGATCAAA
>JANOZQ010000065.1:0-3570 GCA_031429555.1 Sphingomonas sp.
TGATGAAGTTCGAGCAACCGAAAAATGCGTTGGCTTCGCTGACCATCACCCCCTTGGGGCGGCCACTGGTGCCAGATGTGTAGAGCAATGTTGACGGCGCTTCCCAATGCTGGCGCGCGTCGGACGACAAAGCGGTGTCCGGTTGACCCCCAGACAACGTGACGAGGTCGTCGAGCAGAAAACAACGCGGCGCGAGATCATGTGCAAACTCGGCGTCGTGGAAGAGCATCGTCGGTGCCGCATCCGCTGCCAGCGCTTGCAACTCCGCCTCGGCCAACCGCCAGTTGAAGGGTACGAAAATCGCCCCCGCCCGCACGCAGGCCAGTTGGAGTATGACCATCCAGTCGGCATTGCGCGCCAGTGTGGCCACGCGCGCGCCGCTGGCGGCACCAAGCTCAGCGACCAGCCAGTGCGCGATGCGATTGATCTGACGATCTAATGATTGCCAGTCCCATCGTCGTCCGCTGGCCAAATCGACCATTGCCAACGCTTTCCGCCGCGCAGCGCCATGCGTCGCAACGGCGTCAACAACCACCGTCACGCATCGGCTTTCGTCTTATCATATTCGCCAAGGCCGGGCTTGAAGCTTTTCTCATCAAGGAACTGGCGCATCCCTTCGTGACGGCCGTCCGATTTGTCGTGGAAATTGAGCGCTTCCTGCGCGCGGATGAGGTAATCCTCGGCGTTGTCATAGGTCATTTCCATCGTCCGGCGGATGGCATCTTTGGATGCTTTCAAGGTTTCGAGGTTTTTCTTGAGCAGCTTGTTCGCCACTTCGGTCACGCGTGCTTCAAGCTGGGCGCGCGGCATCGATTCATTGACAAGCCCTGCCGCTGCCGCTTCGGGCCCGGTCAGGTTTTCCCCGAGCAACGCATGGTACATTGCCTTGCGCATCGGCATCAGGTTGACGGCTACTTTCGTCGCGCCGCCGCCGGGCAAGATACCCCAATTGATTTCGGACAAACCGAATTGTGCTTCGTCCGCGCAGAACGCCAGATCGCAGGCATATAGTGGCCCGTAACCGCCACCAAAGCACCAGCCGTTGACCATCGCAATGGTTGTTTTCTGATACCAGCGCAGCCGTTCCCACCAGCCATAGGATTCGCGCTGTGCCTTGCGGATGCCGGGCAAGCCGTCGGCCTCGGTTTCGCGAAAATATTCCTTGAGGTCCATACCCGCCGACCAGCTATCGCCTTCGCCGGACAGCACGAGGACGCCGACATCATCGCGAAACTCAAGTTCATCAAGCACGCGCAGCATTTGCCGGTTGAGTTTTGGCGACATGCAATTGCGCTTTTCGGGGCGATTAAACTTCACCCAGGCAATGCCGTTGGTGACGGAATAAGCGACTGTATCCTGCTCGCTGCGGTCAGTTGTCATGTTCTTGATCCTGTTTAAATCGGGAAATGGCCAGGCTGCGTTTCGATGGTGATCCAGCGCAATTCGGTGAAACTGTCGATCCCGGCCTTGCCGCCGAACCGGCCATAGCCCGACGATCCGACACCGCCGAAAGGCATTTGCGCTTCGTCGTGTACAGTCGGGCCATTGATGTGGCACATGCCTGACTGGATTTGGCGCGCGACGCGCAGACCGCGTGCCGTATCGCGGGTGAAGACCGCTGCCGACAAGCCGTATTCGCTGTCGTTGGCGAGCCGGATCGCATCGGCCTCGTCCTTGGCGCGAATTAGGGCGACCACCGGACCGAAACTTTCATCGCGATAAAGCGCCATCGTGTCCGTGACCCCGTCCACCACGGTTGCTGGCATCAGGATGCTGTCCGCCCTGCCGCCCGAGAGCAGCGTCGCACCTTTGCCAAGCGCATCGTCGATCAGAGCGTTGACATGCGTCACCGTCTTGACGTCAACAACGGCGCCCAGCGGGGTCGTGCCCTCGCGCGGATCGCCTGTTGCCATGCCTTTGGTTTTGGCCGCAAACTTTGCTGCAAAGGCATCTGCCACGGCATCGACAACGATAATCCGTTCGGTCGACATGCAAATCTGTCCCTGATTCATGAACGCGCCGAACGCAGCGGCCTTCACGGCTTCGTCGAGATCGGCGTCTTCAAGGATGATCAAGGGTGCCTTGCCACCCAGTTCGAGCAGACACGGCTTCAAATGTTCGGCGGCGCGCTTGGCAATGATGCGACCGACGGCGGTTGAGCCCGTGAAGTTGATACGCTTTACCGCCGGATGATCGATCAGCGTGCCAACGACATCGCCAGCATCGGCGGGCGTGTTGGTCACGATATTGACGACGCCTTCGGGGAAGCCCGCTTCGGCAAAAGCTTCGATGATCAGTTCATGCGTGCGTGGGCAGGTTTCGGATGCTTTCAGGATCACACTGTTCCCACACGCAAGCGGCATGGCAATGGCGCGGACTCCCAATATGATCGGCCCGTTCCACGGCGCGATACCGAGTATAACGCCAACAGGTTCGCGCAATGTAATCGCCAGACAACCTGGCTTGTCCGAAGGGATTGTTTCTCCACTGATCTGCGTCGTCAGCGCTGCCGCCTCGCGCAGCACGTTGGCCGCAAGGCCGATGTTGAACAACGCCCAGCCCTTGGTCGCGCCAATTTCGTTTACCATTGCTTCGACAAAAGCGTCGGCTTTTGACTCAAGGGCAACCGCCGCTTTCATCAAGATCGCACGCCGCGCACTCGGTCCCGTTGCCGCCCATGCCGGAAAGGCGGCGGAAGCCCGCTCGGCTATCGCCGCCATATCGCCCGCTTTCATGGCCTTCGCACGAGATGCCAATGCGCCGGTCATCGGGTTGAGCCGTTCGAATGTTTCTGCTGTCAACGCATCCTCCATCTTGCATCGGGCGCGATTGCGCTTACACCAAAGCCGATAGTCGTTATAACTGTTATAGGCAATATCTAATTGATGAATGAATTTCTTGTCCGCAGCGGTCTCGCCGATCAGCCCGGCTTTGTAATACGGCTAGCCAGTGTTGCCGTCTGGAATGATCTGGTCGCGACGCTGTCCACGGTCGACTTGAAGCCACAAACCTATGCCGCGCTATTAATCATCGACACGTCGCCGGGGTGCAAACAGCAGGATATCGCCGACGCGCTGGGCATTGCGCGGCCGAATCTGGTTGCGTTGATCGATGGCCTGGTTGAGCGCGGGCTTGCCGCGCGGGGGGTGAATGCCGACGACCGGCGGTCTTATGCACTGGCGCTTACTGACAAAGGGCGCGCGCTACTCCGTGCGGGCCGCACGGCGCACAGCCTCCACGAAGCCCGCATCGCGGAAACCTTGAGTGACGCCGAGGCAACGGCTTTGCTCGCCTCGGCGCGCAAACTGATCAGGGCCGGATGAGATATTTCTCGCCGGTCCGCTTGGCATTATAGGCCGTCAGGACTTCGAGCTTGAGCGCGTCGGTCAGTGAAATCTCGTGGCTGTAATGGCTTTTGAAGGTCGTCGTCAGTTCATCGATCACACGTTTGCGCATACGCCCGTTCACTTCGGGACCAGCCTTCATGAGGAAGGGCGTCAGGAGGAAGCCCGACAGCGCCCACGTCAGTCCAAAGCTGCGGTTGAGCGTCGTCGGCCCCATGTCGAGCCC
>JANOZQ010000066.1:0-2902 GCA_031429555.1 Sphingomonas sp.
TGCGCTGCATCTCGTTGGTCCCCTCGCCGATGCACATCAGCATCGAGTCGCGGTAGAAGCGTTCGATCTCGTACTCCTTTGAATAGCTATAGCCCCCGAATATCCGCATCGCGGTCTGGCTGTTCTCGACCGCCGCCTCGCTCGCGAAATACTTCGCCATCCCCGCCTGCATGTCGCAGCGTTCGCCACGATCATATGCTTCGGCGGCGTCGAAGGTCAGCAGGCGTGCGGCGCGGGCGCGGGTCACCATCTCGCCAAGATAGAGCTGGATCGCCTGATGCTCCGCAATCGGTTTGCCCATCGTGTGGCGTTGCTGGGCATAGTCGGTGGCGAGTCGCAGCGCGCCCTCGGCCAACCCGACACCGCGTGCCGCGACGTTGATGCGGCCCAACTCAAGCCCGCCGGTTGCCTGAAAGAAGCCTTGGCCTTCGATGCCACCAATCAAATTGTCGGCGGGGATGCGGTAATCCTCGAAGATCAGTTCGGCGCTGTCGATGGCGTGATAGCCGAGCTTTTCAAATTTCTTGCCGTTGGTGAAGCCGGGGCCTTTGGGGGCGATAAACAGGCTCATGCCCTTGTAACGCGGATCGGCCTTGGGATCGGTCTTGACGAGGAGGGCGAAGCAGCTGCCGTTGATGCCGTTTGAAATCCACGTCTTGGTGCCATTGATGACATAATCATCGCCGTCACGGACGGCGGTCGTGCGGATCGCTTGCAGGTCGGTGCCCGCGTTCGGTTCGGTGAGGGCAAGACCGCCGCGGATTTCGCCAGTCGCGAATTTGGGCAGCCAGAGTGCTTTCTGCCCCGGTGTGCCGAAGCGTTCGACGGCACACGCCATGATCAGATGCGAATTGAAAATGCCGGTAATCGCCATCCAGTAGGACGAGATGTGCGACACGATTTTGGCGTAGGTGACGCACGGCAGGCCAAGGCCGCCATATTCCTGCCCGATGGTCGCGCCGAACAGGCCCATCTCGGCCATTTGCGCGACGAGTTCGGCGGGCCAGATGTCCCCGTGGTCGTGTTTCATGACAACAGGGCGGACTTCCTTTTGCACCCATTTGTCGATGGCATCGAGGAACGCGCGTTCCTCGTCGGGGTCCATCGCGGGGCGGCTGGTCGTGGGGACAAGATTGAGTGCGGTTGCCATGATTTACGTATCCATCGGGCCGAAGCCCTTTTTCCAGATGAGCATTTTGCGTTCGAAGGTGCAGACGATGACGCCGTCCTGGTTCTTGCCAATGGTTTTCACCGTCACAATGCCCTGCTCAGGCCGCGATTTGCTTTCGCGTTTTTCGACGACTTCGGACTCGGCGTAGAGCGTGTCGCCGGGGAAAAGCGGCGCGGTCAGTTTGATTTCGGACCAGCCGAGATTGGCGACGGCTTTCTGGCTGACGTCGGAGACGCTCATGCCGACCATCAGCGCGACGGTCAGCGGCGAGCAGACCAGTGGCTTTTTGAACTCGGTTTTTGCGGCGAAGTTATAATCGAAATGCGCGGGGTGTGTGTTCATGGTCAGCAGGGTGAACGACACATTGTCATAGTCGGTGATCGTCCGGCCGGGGCGATGCTGATACACGTCGCCCTTGATGAACTCCTCATAATAGCGCCCGTAATTCTCGCGGAAAACGCGGGGGGCGACTTCGATGACACCGTCACGCATTGGTCTTTTCTCCTTGCGCCAAAATCCGGCGGTATCGCGCCATGACGGGCGCTTCGAGCATTTTGCCGTTGAACCGGACGGCGGATTCACCGGCCGCATCATAGGCGGCTTCGGCGTCGTGCGCTTCGGCGATTTCTTGCGGAGTCGGGCGCATGACTTGATGCACAACAGCGACATGTTTGGGGTGGACGACTGACTTGGCCGTGAAGCCCATCGCCTTGACGCGGCCGACTTCGGCGGCAAGGTCGTCGAGATTGTCGAGGTCGAGATAGGGCACGTCGACCGAAGGGACGCGCGCGGCGGCGCAGGCCATGACGATGACACTGCGGGCCGCGTAAAGCGCATCCCATGACATGGCGACGCCGAGCTCGCCCGCAAAGTCTGCGCCGCCGAGCATGACACCTGCGATGCAGGGCGACGCGGCGACGGCTTGGGCGACGTTCAGCCCTTTGACGGTTTCGATGAGCGGGAGGAGGCCGACACCGGGACCGAGAATAGCATGCGCGATTTCGATTTCGGCGACAGCTTCGACCATGGGGATCATGATGTAGGGCACGTTCGTGGCGGCGAGCGCCAGCAGATCGGCGAGCCCTTGCTTTGTCCGTAAGCCATTGATGCGGACGCCGAGGCGCGAATTGCCGAGGGCGGCGATGGCTGCGTCGCGGGCGCTGTCCTTATCGGCAGGGCCGACCGCATCTTCGAGATCGATGACGACCAAGTCTGCACCGCTCGCCAACGCCTTTTCAAAGCGCTCGGGTCGGCTTCCCGGCACAAACAGCAGGCTTTGATAACCGAGCGGCGCGCTCATAATGTCGGGCTTCCCTGCATGACTCTAATTTGTCCGGACAACTTTAGAAGTCAACCCGGTTTTACCACCCCTAGCCAAGATGTAGCGACAAGCAACGCATAGACGCACCACACCCAATAGCGTGTCTGGTTCATGACGCGGAGTAGGGGAAGTTCGGTGGCGTCGCTGGATCCTTCGTTGAGGAGCTTGCCGAGCAGCGGGCCAACGGGCTTGAAGCTGACATCGATCATGATTGCGGCCGCAAAGATGAAGCCGAAAAGCAGGGCTTTCCATGCGAGCCAGCCGACGGCAATCGGATAGCCCGTGAATAGCGATTGGGCACCGAGCCACAAATAGCCAGCGCACAGGACGTAGCGCAGCCACCCCTCCCACCGCCGGTTGCGCGCGGCACGCGAAGTCATGTCATGGGCGTGCGCATCGAAAACGAGCCA
>JANOZQ010000067.1:0-1880 GCA_031429555.1 Sphingomonas sp.
CTTGACCATATTGTCGCTGCGCCCCTTGAACCCCGCGATGCGCTTGAAGGCGAGGTCGCCCCGCCCGCCAAGTTCATGCGTGATGTCGTGCGTATTGAAGCGGATGCACGGCGCAATGTCGTCCTTGAACAGGCAGGTGACCACCATGTCGCCGGTCTCGCCCGCCGCAACCGCCGCGCCGGTATCGACGTCGAGCAGTTCGAGATATTGCGCGTCTTCCCACACATAGAGCCCATCGCGGTCCGGCCCTTCGCCCGCAATGGAGCCAGTGTCACCGACGCCGTACCAGTCATAGGCTTTGGCACCGTGCCATGCCGCTTCGGTTGCGGCGCGGTCCTCGGTGCCGAGGTGGCCGATGATCATGCGCAAGTTGATGCGGTCGAACAGCTTTTCGACTTCGGCGACTTCGGCGAGCTTGCGGACATAATCGACAAAGCCGACCATCACGGTGACCCCGAAATCGGCCATCAGGTTAACCTGCGCGGCGCTTCGTGTCTCGATGCCGGTGCCTGCTGACAGGAAAAGGCTGTTTGTGAAATGCGTCACGGCTTCGCGGATGTAATGCCCGCCGTTGATCATGCCGTGACCATAGACCGACTGAACCACGTCGCTCGGATGCAAGCCCATCCAGCGATACATGCGCCCGACCAGCAGGTTGGTGATCTCGCGGCCTTTGGGTCCGAACAGCAGGGGTTGCGGGCGGCCCGTGGTGCCGCTGGTCGTATGGAAAACGACCGGATCGGTGCCCCTGCCGCTGAAATCGCCATAAGGCGGGTGGGCGTTGACCGATGCCATCAGGTCGGTCTTGTCATAAATAGGGAGCTTGATGATGTCGTCGAGGGTGCGGATGTCGCCGGGTTCGATCCCCTTGGCGCGCCAGAGTTTCTGATAAAACGGGATTTCCCAACCGCGCTTCATCAGCTTGGTGAATCTGGTTTCCTGAAGCGCGCGGAGTTCATCGCGCGACATTTTCCCGTAAGCACTGACCAGATCGAGCGGATAATCCGCCAGCATCGCTTTGGCATCAAAGGCTTCGAAATAGGTTGGGAACGTCATTGCGGCTCCGTGAAATAGCCAAGCGGATCGTCGAAGATGCGGCGGTCGGGGATGGTGCCTGCAAGGACGTCGCACAGGTCGCGCTTTTGGGTGGTCTGGTGTTCGTCCATTGGCGCATCGGGACTGCCGAGGGTGTGCGGGATGTCGATGCGTTTGCCGTCGATAGTCAGGCTTTGCGGCGACAATGCGTTGGGATCGGGATTGTCGTTGATCTCGATGGTGATTTTCGCAGCCATCGCGTTGAGCAACGGATCGTTGAAATCTTCGGGCGTGAACCGGCGAGGATCGATGCGTCCGTCGCGCATCATGAGTGCGCCGAGAAAAGGCAGGCACAGGCGGGCATAGGCCGGGGTCATGTCTTTGATTATCGGTCGACCGACCAGGCGCGCCACTAGCGGCGGAACATGTGCTGTTATCGTCGCCCCGGCGTAGGCCGGGGTCCTTGCCTGATCGGATGCCGTTGTCGAGCGGCCTCGGCCTCCGCCGGGGTGACAGATGGCTTGGAGTGCGCCGAGCACCGCATGACTGGCCCGCCCGCTCGGGAAAGGCTTCGTGCTGATTTCACTGATCCGCCAGATGTTGCCGAGGTCACGCGTGTAGCGCGACAGGTCGCCGGACTCGAACAGCTTGAAATAGCCGAACGGCCCCTCCAGCGCGTCGTGCGGACCGGTCAGCCCGGCCTTGGCCAGATCGACGGCGACAATGGCGGCGCGGGCGGCATTGGCAATCTGGAAAGGCAATGCCGCGGACCCTTCGACATGCGCCTGCATCGTGCCTGCGCACTGGCTGTAGGCCAGACCAAGCGTGTCGGCCATCGGGGCGTT
>JANOZQ010000068.1:0-9047 GCA_031429555.1 Sphingomonas sp.
GAACGGCCGCAATTCTATGCCCTGTTCGGTGATTTCGAAACCGGCATGGTCGAGCCGCAGCTGACCCGCTACGTCCGCAGCTTCAACGGCGTGAAGGCGCAATACCGCAGCGAGCACGTCTCCGCGACGGCCTTTGCTGCCGACACCCCTTATCGTCATCGCCGCGAGGAAATTCAGGGCAACGGCCTCAGTGGCCCCTATCAGCTTGGCGCGCGTGACATATTGCCGAACAGCGAACGGATCACCATCGAAGTTCGCGACCGGCTGCGTTCGGAACGTATCATCGAAACGAAGACGCTGACGCGCCACATCGATTATGACATTGATTATGTCGCTGGAACACTGCGTTTCCGCGATCCGGTTCTCAGCCGTTCCTCGCTGCTCGATCCGCAAGTCATCATTGCCGATTATGAAGTCGACGGCGTCGCCCAGCGCGTCACCAACGCCGGGGGCCGCGCGACATGGACCAACACCGCGAAGACATTGACGGTTGGCAGCAGCGTTGTTCACGATGAAACTGATGTCGCGAAAACCAATGTTGGCGGCGTCGACCTCAAATACACACCCAACGCACAGACCGAAATCCGCGCCGAATTCGCGCGCAGCGATTCAACCGCACGTGCCGGTGCCACCACGGCAGCCGCTGGTGCTGCCAACGCATGGCTGATCGAAGCCGAACATCATGGTCCGAAATACGACATCTTTGCCTATGCCCGCGAACAGCAAGCCGGGTTCGGCGTCGGCCAAACCAACGCGTCCGAAACCGGCACCCGCAAATTCGGTTTCGACGGTCGCTTGCGTCTCGGCGAGCAACTCTCGCTCATCGGCAGCGCCTGGCAGGAAGAATATCTCGGCAGCATTGCGCGGCGCCAGGCCGGGCAGGCCCGCGTCGAGTATCGCACGAATGGCATCGATCTCCGTGC
The DNA here is from genome assembly GCA_031429555.1 of Sphingomonas sp. Classification (GTDB taxonomy): domain Bacteria; phylum Pseudomonadota; class Alphaproteobacteria; order Sphingomonadales; family Sphingomonadaceae; genus Sphingomonas_O. Next base: position 924 of record JANOZQ010000068.1, read on the forward strand.
AGGCGTCACCATCGCGAATGACCGCCTCGCCGACGGCCGTCAGGCAAACTCGACCATCGCCCAGTTGGGTGCGACAAAGCGCTTCTTCGGCAATCGGCTCGAACTTGACGCGCAAACAGAATTCGCTTTGAGCGGCGACGATGACAGCATCGACGTGCCCGCGCGCCACAAGGCCACAGCGCGTTTTGCCATGACCCGCGACATCGCCATTGTCGGATCGTATGAAATCGCCAAGGGCGATAATATCGACGCGCGGACCGCCCGTATCGGTTTCGACCTGAAACCGTGGACTGGCGCGCGTTTTGTTTCGAGCCTCAACCAGCAGAACATCGCCGAATACGGCCCGCGCAGCTTTGCCGCTTATGGCCTCTCGCAGTCACTGCCGATTGGCAAGCGTTGGGCAGTGGACTTCACGCTCGACGGCAACAAGACAATTGGCGGAATCGACAGCGCGCGGGTGCTGAACGCCAACCAGCCCGTCGCCTCGGGCGGCTTTATTGGCTCCGGTTCGACCCTGACCGAAGACTTCACTGCTGTAACCGCCGGCGCAACCTATCGCGGCGACAAGTGGAGTGCGGCCGGTCGTGCCGAATTCCGCGCCAGCGAACTGTCGGATCGTTATGGCGTAACGTTGTCAGCCCTACGCATGCTTGGTGAGGGCCGTGCACTTGGTGGCCAGTTCAGCTGGTTCCGCGCCAATGACAAAATTATCCCGAGCAGCACGCAAGCCACCGCACTTGCGCTCAGCTGGGCCAACCGCCCCGATGACAGCCGCTGGTCGTGGCTTGAAAAGCTCGAACTGCGAAGCGACAGCGTGAACGGCGTCACCGCAGGCCTGCCAGGCCCCATCGGCGGCGCGCCATCGCTCGTCACCGGCAGCGCGAGCTCGAAACGTGTCATCAATAGCTTGAGCGTCAATTGGTCCCCTGTTACCAAATCGGAAGGCCGTTACCTTGGCCGCAGCGAGGTTTCGCTGTTCTGGGGCACCCGCTATGTGTCCGAACGGATCGAACAGGACGAACTCAAAGGCTGGTCCAACGTCGTCGGTGCCGACATCCGCTTCGACCTTGGCGAGAAAGTCGATGTCGGCCTCTCCGCGACGGTGCGCGAAAGCAATGGCGGCAAGGCGATCAGCTACTCGGGTGGGCCATCGGTCAGCCTGTCCCCGTTTGAAAACAGCTATATTACCGTAGGTTACAACGTGGTTGGCTTCAACGACCGCGATTACAGCGACGCCCGCTACACGCGCAGTGGACCCTATGTGACGCTGAAACTCAAGTTTGACCAGAATAGCCTGAGTGGCCTCGGCATCGGGCGGCGTTAAGCACTGGTCAGAGCCCAGCTGAAGCGATAGCTCCCGGGGTTAATTCGATGAGCTGGCAACACATCGGGACCACATGCGCCCGTGCCCACCCCCCGCATTGCCACGTCAATATGCACCTCGATGCTCTCCTGGCGAACCAGATCGGCTAGCGTCGTCGCCCTCGCTAGGTCCACATCATGATGATGCCGCGCCGACACACTTGCCATTTGCGGAAGTGAAATTGCTAAGCCATGACCTGCATCATCCGTCAGCGTGAACGAGCGGGTTTGATGATGTGCGCCATGCTCCTGCGGGAATGCGAAGGGGTGATACTGATCGTCGACCGTTGATCGCCAGCGCCCCACGGTCTGCGCTTTGTAGCGATCCGGATAGCTTTCATCGGGGCCACGCCCGCGCCAACTGAAACTCTCGAACCCCGATGGTACTTCGAAACGCACGCCAACGCGCGGAATGTCTATCCATGCCTCGGGCACGATGATTTCTTCGTCGATGTGCGCCGTTCCACCCGACAATGTCCAGTGTGAGCGGTGGACGGCGGTGGGGCCATTGTCCGCCCGCCATTCGCGCTCGATTAGCAGAGAATCTCCATCAACGCGCGCTCGCGGCACACCCATTTCAAGTCGGTCGAGACCAAGCACACGCCATTCCTTCAGGCGGCTCGGCATCACCGACTCCGGAAGCGTCTGCACACCGTCATTGTCGGTCGGCGCGCGCCAGAAGCAGGCGGTAATGTCACCGGCAATCAAACGCTTGCCATCATGTATTATGCTTTGGATTAGTCCGCGGTCATCAACATTGATCGAAAGTGCACAGCTATATACAGTGTTGCCTGCAGCGGCTTCGCCTTGCAAGACAGGCGGAATTGCCACTGGTTGTTCCAGCATTTTTGGGGCCGAAAGCGTCAACTGATCCCAGGCGATAATATGTCCCGCTTCGGCCCAATCGGTGTCAGCCTTCAATGACCACGCGACCGTCATGTGAAATTCGGCCATTAAATCGATGGACGTATTAATCGGAACCGACACGTCAAGCGATCCGCCAGCGGCCACGACGCAATCCAGCACCCCCTGCTCAACTGTCTCGCCATCCTTCTGCAACGACCATGTCGCCGACAAATCAGCGGTCGATGTAAACACCCGCCGGTTGACAAACCGGACCCTGTTGCCGCCCAGCCATTCCGCCGTCACGGGCCGCGCGGCCCACATATATTCGCGCAGTCCCGGATGTGGCACCCCGTCAGGCCCGACCAAACCGTCGCAGCAGAAATTACCATCGTGCCGCGCTTCGCCAAAATGTCCGCCATAAGCCCAAAAAAACCGCCCTTGCGCGTCGGTTTGCGCGATCCCGTGGTCACGCCATTCCCAGACAAATCCGCCGCCCAGCGCGGGCTCTGCATAAAAGGCTTCGACATAGTCGCTGATAGAGCCGTTGCTGTTGCCCATCGCATGCGAATATTCGCACATGATCAGCGGACGGTCATCAAGCTGCGTCGTCTCAGCCCAGCGCGCCCAGTTCACAATGAAATCAATTGGTGGATACATTGGGCAGACCAGATCGGTTGCCGTGCGTTCCGAATGACTTGGCGGCTGCTGCGCTTCGGCGCTGGGATCGCCCCAGAATGTCATGAACCGGTCCGCGACCGCGCCCTCGTAATGGATAAACCGCGTCGAATCCAAACGACGGGCAAGCGCAGCGGCAGCGTCATGCGCGGGGCCGTGTCCTGCTTCATTGCCGAGCGACCAGCCGATCACGCACGGGTGATTGCGATCGCGCAGGATCATTCGCTGGACCCGTTCAATAATTGCGTTCTGGTAACGTGGGTCGTTCGCCACGGCTTTCCAGCGGGCATGGCACTCGACGTTCGCTTCGTCGATCACATAGAGACCAAGTTCGTCGGCCAGATCAAGTAAGCGGTGGTCGTTGGGATAATGCGCGGTGCGCACGGCGTTAATGTTATGCCGTTTCATTGAAACCAGATCGGCACGCATGTCGGCTTCGCTTGGCGTCTTTCCGTTTTCAGGGTGATGGTCGTGACGGTTGACGCCGAGGATGACGATGGGCTTGCCGTTAACGAGCAGCCGCCTGTCGCGAACTTCGATCCGGCGGAAGCCTATCCAATTTTCATGTGTTTCGACCACATTACCCTGGGAATCAATCAACTCAGTCATCAACCGATAGCGATGCGGTGCTTCGGCTGACCACGGCAAGACATCCGCTACACTGCACGCCAATTCCGCCTCGTGCCCCGAATAGATATAGGATTGTGCGAGTTGCAGCATCAAACGCGCGTCATGCGGAAACTGCTGCACTGCTGCGCTGCCAAGGTCTGCGGCATCTTTGATCCGCGCCCTTACCGTATATCCGGTGGATTCACCCTTAACTTGCGCCCGCACATTGAGAATACCCGCGCCAGTGTCCGCGTGATAATCGGCGACAATTATCAGGTCGTCGATCCGCGTTCTCGCCCGCGCTTCAAGATAGACCGGGCGGTGCAGCCCCCCGTGACGCCAGTGGTCCTGATCCTCGATCCACGTCGCGTCGGACCATTTGACCACCATGATGGCGAGCTGGTTTTCGTCTGCAATCAAATGCGGCGTCAGATCAAATTCGGACGGCAACCGGCTGTCCTTGCCCATCCCGACAAAATGGCCGTTGCACCACACTAACGCCATGCTTTCGAACCCGCCGATATGCACCACGATATCGCGGCCCACCCACCCCGGGTCGTTACGAAAGCGGGTTCGGTAGAGGCCTGTCGGGTTCTGGTCCGGCACGCCGCCGGGTTCAGGAGGGTCGGCGAAGGGCATCTGAAAATTGCAGTAGATCGGCAGATCGCCAGCATCCTGCATTGTCCAGACACCGGGAACATTGATACTGCGCCAGCCTGCGGCGACATCGCCATCTTCCCAGCCTTCAGGTGCATCAAGCGGTGAATCGACAAGGAGGAATTGCCATTTACCATCGAGCGCTGTGCGCCAGTGGTTGCCGGTGTCGTTCAGTGGCATCAATGGCGCGCGCAAAGGTAGTCGGCCAAGACCCGTCAGTTCGGGCTGAAACAACATGTCGAGCGGTAACGGAAGGCTCATGTGCTGTCTTGCCATGCTGTATGGTGAGGCAACAGTCCTATAATCCGTCTTCGAACTTCCCGTCGATCAGAACGAAAACGATGCGGCAATGCCTGTCACCGCGGTTGGCCCAGCCGTGATTGGTGCCGCGCTGGATGATGATGTCCCCCGCGCGGCAAATCCGTTCGCCTTCGTCCATAATCAGGACGATTTCGCCGTCCATGACAATGCCGTAATCGACTGTCTCGGTGCGGTGAAAATGGGCGTGACGACTGTCTGCGCCGCTGTGTCGCGACGCATCTCCCGCGCCGATTTCGGCAAAATGTGCGCGGGCTTCTTCGGGTGTCATCTGCGCCAGGTTTGGATCATCGGGCGGGATATCGAGGACCCGGATGCGCGTGCCGCCTTTGGGCGGTGCTAGCGTAATACCATCCTCGTGCGGCTCGCCCGATGACCGGTCAATAGGTGCGGGCGTCGCGCGCGTATTCCAGACTTCGTAGAATACCGGCCCCGTGTCGCCCCCGATCTGCTGGACACGCGGTGGCGGCGCATCTTCCTGGATGATGGCCTGCCCCGTCTCGTCATGGCCTGTCACGATCCGTCTGAACGGTGCAATGGTCATGATGTGTGTCCTCCCAGTGTATCCGCGAACCAGTCGGCAATATAGTCACGGCCAAAGCTCATATTGTCCGCACCGACATGTTCAACACCGCCCTCGCGCAGGGTAAATATCTTGAGTTCTCGGTTAGGCGAATTGGTCAGCTGGTCGTAGGCCTGATGCGCGTATTCAAGGCCAATCTGCCGGTCCTGCTCGCCATGTGTAACCAGAAACGGCACTTTTATCCGGTCCATCACACCGTTCAGATTCATGCCTTCGGCCTTCTTCAGAAAATCCTCCATGTCGGTCGCCCCAAAGACCCACATGACATGCGCCCAGTAATGCGGCACGGGGTTTTCGCCCTCGCGACGCAAGCGCTTCTGCTGCACCTCCGCCCAATTATGATTGGCGCCCCATACGGCTCCCGATGCAAAGCGCGGCTCGAACGCAATCGCGCGCGGGACGTAATGCCCGCCGAGCGAGATGCCCGTCATGCCGATGCGTTTTGGATCAACATTGGCCTGTTGTTCCAGCCAGTCGACGGCTTTCGAGGCCCAGCTTTCACTGTCGAATGTCGCGGGGATATTCTGGAGCCGCAGCGTTTCACCCGTACCCGGCTGATCGACACATAATGTAGATATCCCGCGCCGCGCCAGCGCTTTTGGGAGTTGCGTCCAGTAAAGAAGCTCCTTGTTGCTATCGAGGCCATTACAGAACACGACAGCTGGCTTCGGCCCGTCCCCCGACACACGCGTGTAAAGCGCGGGCATTGTACCGCCTTCGATGGCAATCTCTACACGTTCGCAATTCTCGCCCGACAAATGCATTGCCTTTTGGAATGTGCTCTGCGCTTTCGTAAACGATTCAATACGTCCTGGCGCGCCGTGCGCGAGCATGCGTTCGCCATTGAACAGATAAAGTGCCGCACGCTGCAGCTTCGCCCCGGCCGAAAATACTCGCCCTCGCGCTTCGTCCTCCGCCGCCAGTTCGATCAGTGTATCCGCCTTGGCGTTCCACTGCGCCATGAACATCTGCGTGCCGTTATCGGCCCCATCCTTCGCAGCGTCCCGGACCGGCTGCGCGATATCCATGATCTCACCAATCGTTGCACCGCTTTCGAGCGCAATCGCGAGACTCAGGTTCCAGATGTAATTCGGGAAATATTCGAATAACGCCAAGGGTTAGGTCTCCAATATCTGCAACAGCCCTAAATGGGGCACCGGGCGCGGAAAGATCAACACAGCCGCCGCCGACATAATGAATTTCGGTAAGACAGTCATATTCGGTTCCTAAGCTAGATCGGTTGTGCAACGATCTGGATCATATCGTGCGTAGCTTTGCCCTGATCGACACGCGGGCCTTTGCCGATCTGGCCATCGCCGATCGCTTTGGAACTTTCGACAATATATCGGCAGCGCTCGAACCGGCGGTTACGGAAGGCCGTGAAGGCTGCTTCGGGCGACTCGCGTTTCGCAATCTCGTCGGCCAGCACAACACTGTCTTCGATTGCCATTCCGGCGCCCTGTCCCAGATGCGGCGTCGTTGCATGAACTGCATCGCCAAGCAGGACAACGCGGCCCTTGTGCCAATCGCCAGTCATGAACATCCACTCGAGTGGCTTATATACCACGCCATCGTCGTCCAAAATCTGTTCCGCCAAGTCCGCGATACGCGAACAAGTGCCAACCAGCTTTCCACGCATCACAGCCGCCAGCCCCGAAACCGGATAGCGCGGGTTTTCGGGCTCGGGTGTTGTAACATACATATACATCAAATCGGTCGCGAGGGGCACAAGGCCAATGCCAATCTGACCATCATACGCGCACAGGCTGACAACATCGTCGGGCCGCGGAAAATTATAGCGCCAGACCGATTGTCCGGTGAATTCGGGCTTTGGCGCGTCGGGAAAGATCATTGCGCGCGTTGTCGAATACAGGCCGTCTGCCCCGATCACCAGATCATAGCGGCCACACATCCCATCCGAAAATGTGACCGACACACCGCTGCCATCGTCATCAATTATGGTTGCCGTCACGCCCAGCCGCACCTCGGCGCCCGCCGCTTTTGCACTATCGCCCAAAACTTTGTGTAGTGCGCGCCGCCCCATGCCGACGTTCGCCGGATAGCCCTCGACAAGTCTCTGCGACGGGATCGTCGCCACCCGCGTGCCATCAGGGATAAAAACTTCGACCTGATCAAAGCCAAAACCGGCCTCCAGATACAAGTCAAGGATGCCTAATTGCCCCATTGCGCGGATGACGTTCGATTGCTGGATGATACCCACGCCGTAGACTGCCCACAGGGGGTCTTTCTCGATTATCGTCACACGATGATCATCGCGCCCAAGTGCAACCGCTGACGTGAGTCCAGCAATCCCGCCGCCGATGATCAGAATGTCGAGATTGTTCATCGGTCTTTGTCAGCCTTCATCATCGAATTTGTTGTGTGCCCGGCGGTATCAGCTTGCCTGGATTCATAATCCCCATCGGGTCAAGCGCGGACTTGATACTGGCCATCATCCGCCGTTCAACGTTGGATCGATATGCGTCGGCTTCGTCGCGTCTCAGAACACCAAGGCCATGCTCGGCGGAAATCGTACCTTTGTGTGCCCGCACCAGATCATGGACAATCCGGTTCAGACCTCCCTGCTCGGCCACAAACAATGCTTGGTCGGCGCCGACGGCTGACGAAAAATTATAATGCAGATTCCCGTCGCCAAGATGGCCGAAAATCACTGGTCGGAAATCGGGATATTCCGCAGCAACGGCCGCAAGCCCCATGTCTATAAACGCTGCAATATTCGAAATCGGCACGGCAATGTCGTGCTTGATCGCTTTGCCGTCGGCCCCTTGCGCCTCGGAAATAAACTCGCGCAATTGCCACAGCGCACGCGACTGGGCGAGCGAACCGGCGATAACACCATCCTGAACAATGCCGGCTTCAAGCGCGGTGGCGAGACTGTATTCAAGCGCCGCGCGCGCGCTTTCTTCACTTTTCAGGTCCGTGATTTCGATCAGCACATACCATGGGCTCCGCGATGACAAAGGATCGCGCGTATCAGGGATATGTTTCAGAACCAGCCCGAGGCAGACATCGGAGAGCAACTCAAATGCCGTCAGCGCGGTATCGCGTTCGCC
>JANOZQ010000069.1:0-3170 GCA_031429555.1 Sphingomonas sp.
TCGGCGATCATCACTGGCTTTGGCTCGTCCTCGGTCCGGATGATCTCGATCACCCTGTCCAAATTCAAATACGCAATCAGATAACCGTCGAGCAGTTCGATCCGGTCATCGATCTTGCCCAGCCGATGTGTTGCGCGGCGGACGAGGACTTCGATCTGGTGCGCCAGCCAGTCGGTCAGCACGCCCTTCAAACTCATCACGCGCGGTGTCCGGTCGGCCCCCAGCACATTGAGATTGAGCGGAATTTTGACTTCAAGTTCGGACAGCCGGAACAGGCTTTCCATCAACACATGCGGGTCAACCGCGCGGCTGCGTGGTTCGATAACAATGCGGATGGCTTCGTCACTCTCGTCGCGGACATCGGCGAAAATCGGTAGTTTCTTGTCATTGACCAGCGCCGCGAGCGCTTCGATCAACTTGCCCTTCTGAACCCCGTAAGGAATTTCGCTGACAACGGCGACCCAAGTGCCGCGACCCAGATCCTCGACGGCCCATTTCGAGCGCACGCGGAAACTGCCGCGCCCCGTCGCGTAAGCCTGTGCAATGGCAGACGGGGGATCGACAATCAGTCCGCCCGTCGGCAAGTCCGGCCCACGCACGAAGTCCAGCAGCGCCCCATCATCGGCATCGGGCTGGTCGATCAGATGGATCGCGGCATCGATCACTTCGGCGGCATTGTGCGGCGGGATATTCGTTGCCATCCCCACGGCAATCCCGCTTGCGCCATTGGCCAATAGATTGGGGAATAGCCCCGGCATAATCTCGGGCTCTTCGTCCTCGCCGTTATAGGTCTGCTTGTAATCGACTGTCCCGTCGTCGAGCCCCGCCATCAAGTCGATCGCAACCGCCGTCAGCCGCGCCTCAGTATAGCGATAGGCCGCCGCATTATCGCCATCGACATTGCCGAAATTGCCCTGCCCGTCGACCAGCGGATAGCGCAGCGAAAATGTCTGCGCGAGCCGGACCATCGCGTCATAGACCGACTGGTCGCCATGCGGGTGATATTTGCCGATGACATCGCCGACGACGCGCGCGCATTTCTTGTAGCCGCTTGCCGGATCAAGCTTGAGCAAGCGCATCGCCCACAGCAGGCGGCGATGCACCGGCTTCAGGCCATCGCGCAAATCGGGCAGCGAGCGCGCGGTGATCGTCGACATCGCGTAAACGAGGTAGCGGTCCGACAGCGCACTATCGAATGGCGCATCGACAATATGGTCAAACGGGTCAGTCAAATCAGTGGCCATCGGCATCGCCTAGCAGCGAAGATTCACGGATGCGAGGGGGAGGGAAAAGCGAAAGGCCGGACCACCTGCGGATGGTCCGGCCCAAAGAAGCCAACTGGTGCGACCCGTTTGGCGAGAAATACGCCGAGGCACCGGCGCTTTCCTGAAACTTGCTGACCAATTTTGGGGGAAAACTGGCCAGCTTTCATGACAATCGAAAAGGGAAATCCTCTCGCCACAAATCTCTATGTTGGCTATATGAACTTATTCACAGAGTTGCCCTATACGGACCTTAGGCCGTAGGAATGCGCGACCCGTTGCATCACCAGCGGCACGGCCATGTGAGGCACTGTCAGCACAGATAATGTAACAAAAACGGTCATCACAAGCGATTGAGATACGGAAACCACCGTTCCACCTGCAAAAATAGCTGCTGCGATGCCAAGTGCCGCCACAGTCATCGGCATGACGACACGCAACCATTTCCGGTCATGCTGCCATTCCAGTTGTGCCAGCCCTGCCGAAAGCTGTGTCGGCGAATGCATCAGGCAAAAGAACAGCGCGAAACCGACGAGCGGGGGCAGGATGACCATCGCGGCAACAGCAAGCCCGGTGGACACCGCCATTTGCCGGTGACCGTCAAACCATAACGACAAAATGCCCACGGCCGCGGCCGCCAGTGCTAACGGCGCGAGGAGAATGGCCACATCGGTCGCTATGTTTGACGAACCAGCGTCAACAAGAAATCCAAAAAGCATTTCGATGTCGGCGCGATGCAATATGACTGGTGCCAGCACAATCGCCGTCGCTGTTCCGTGCGCGAAGAAGGGCGGCAATCGATCTGCCCAATCTTCGGCAAAATGCGCAATCGACAGGGCAAAGAATACCAGAAGCGCCGTGCCTGAGTGAACTTGCCATACCGCATACATTGCCGCAGCCAGTCCGAGATAGAGCAGAACGACACCGGCGTCTTGGAACACCGATTCCGATTTGCCGACCAGCGCAAGATCAAGAGTTCCGTGCGGCAATCCAAACAGCAGAATAGCCGCGCATATTGCCATCGTGACGGACGGCGCTTCGAAAGAAAACCCGATCACCACCGCCACAAAGGCGAGGGCCGTCACCGCCCAATGTGCCACAACACTCCATGACAATCGGTCGGATGGCACGGGAAACCATCCGACCGACGTACTGCCCAAAGGTGCGACCCGGCGGGCAAAGGGCATATCAGTTTGCTGTCGCGGGCGTGCCATATTCGGCCGCCGATTTGCGGACCGCGATGATGTAGATCAACACGCCCACACCGGCCTTCGCGATGATGTCTGCAATGGTATAACCGACCTGCACACCCGTCGTGACCAAACCGCCGCTGAGGCTGGTATACGGGATCATGTAAACGATGGGGTAAAAGCCCCACGATGCAAAAGTCAGCAACCGGGCGCTTTTGACCAGCTCACGGACATTTTCGGGCTGACGCTCGATGGACTCGCCAAGACCCTTGAACAATTGAAACATCACATAAGCAAACGGAATGGCTGACAACGTCCCCCAGATTGCACGCGTTGTGTTGTCGGTTGCAATTTCGCCGGGATAACCAAGCACAACCATCAGGGCTGCGGCTGCACCGAGCTTGACCGACTTTGACATGGTCTCGCTCTCGGACAAGCGCATCACCAAAACGAGTTCGATCAGCAGCAAAGGTACCGTCAAGAGCCAGTCAACATACCGATAGGCATCGTTAAAGGCGACATTGGTGGCGGTCACGACACCGTCGGCGACGCCGTAAGCCGCATTCCAGCTCTCGAAAATACGGAAGTAATGATAGGCGGCAATCGCACACACCAGGCCCGAAATCGTCAGGGCTGTTTTATAGGCTGGTCCGACTTGTGATCGCCCGAACCACAAAAACAACGTGGCCGCTGCCATCGTTGCAAATGTGAAAGAAAA
>JANOZQ010000070.1:0-4273 GCA_031429555.1 Sphingomonas sp.
CGCCACGACCTGGCAAGGGTGCGACGTATCGGTAAGGCCATTGATGACCGGCACGCTGGCATGATCGCATAACTCATCCAGCTTTGCTGGATCATCCGTCCGGATCATGATGGCATCGACATAACGCGACAGCACCCTCGCCGTATCCGCCACCGTTTCACCGCGTCCGAGCTGCATCGATCCGCCATCCATGACAATGGTGGTTCCACCCAATTGCCGCATCGCCATATCGAAAGACACTCGTGTCCGCGTAGAGGACTTCTCGAAGATCATCGCCAGCACATGCCCGGCGAGAGGCTCATCGGTGTCTGCTTTGCCCTTTGGCCATTCTGCCCGCGCTGCTTTGCGGTCAATCGCGTCGTTGATCATCGCTGCAATCGCATCGCCGCCTGCGTCGGACAGATTGCGAAAGTGCCGCGTCATGCCGCCGCCTCGTAACTCCGCGCCGCCGCCGACAGTTTCTCGATGCACTCGGTAATGTGATGCTCTTCAATATTGAGCGGCGGCAGGATGCGGACGACATTATCCCCCGCAGCAACGGTCAGCAGATTATGGTTGTCGCGACAGTGCGCGACAAAAGCGCGGCTGTCGGATTTCAATCGCAGACCAAGCATCAGGCCCATGCCACGCAGGCCCAAAAACAAATGGTCATGGTTCGGGATCAATTGGTTGAGCGCTGCCCGAAGCCGGTCACGGGTATTGCAAACCTGCTCAAGGAACGCGTCATTCGCAACCACATCAAGGACTGCGTTCCCTGCGGCCATCGCGAGGGGATTACCACCGTAGGTCGAACCATGTGTGCCGACGACCATGCCTTTGGCCGCTTCCTCGGTCGCCAAGCATGCTCCCAAGGGGAAGCCCCCGCCGATGCCCTTGGCAATAGCCATGATGTCCGGCGTAATTTCATAATGCTCGTGTGCGAACAGTTTGCCTGTGCGCGCCATGCCGCATTGGACTTCGTCAAGAACCAGCAGCAGTCCTTTTTCGTCGCAAGCCGCGCGTAACCCACGCAGAAATTCCTGACTTGCCGGGCGAATACCGCCCTCCCCCTGGATCGGCTCGACCAAAAACCCTGCTGTATGGTCATCGACCAGTGCCAGCGCCGCTTCAAGATCATCAAACGGCGCATAGGCAAAGCCGGGGAGCAGCGGCTCAAATCCGTCGCGCATTTTGGCCTGATCGGTCGCGCTGATCGTCCCCAGTGTGCGGCCGTGAAACGCATTGCTGAACGTAATCAGGTTCGTCCGCTCGGGATCGCCGTTGACGTAATGATAGCGCCGCGCGGTCTTGATCGCGCATTCAAGCGCTTCGGCGCCCGAGTTCGTGAAGAACACAGTATCTGCAAAGGTCAAATCAACCAGCCGCTGCGCCAGTTTTTCGCCTTGCGGCGACCCGTACAAGTTCGACACATGCATCAATGTCGCAACCTGATCCTGTATGGCTTTGGTCAGGTGCGGGTGGCCGTGACCGAGCAGATTGACAGCAATACCGCTCGCGAAGTCGAGATATTTCTCGCCCTGCTCGCCGTAAAGATAAGCTCCTTCACCGCGCACAGGACGCACACCACACCGGGGATATACGGGCATGAGTGGCGTGATGGTCATCGGATCGGCCTTTCCAAACGAAAAAGGCGGCCCGCAAAAGGCCGCCCGTCAGCGGGTCTAACCCATACAGCCGCTCGATTCGCCGGACAACCCCCTGTCCTTACCTCTAGGCTTTGAGCTTCCACCCGCTGCGTAACAGAAAATAGCTCGCCAATCCGAGCACCATATTGACGATGATCAGCACAATCAGACCGACAGCAACCGGCGAGTCCGCTTCACCGATAAAGCCATAACGAAAGCCTGAAATTGCATAATGAAATGGATTTACGCTGCTAAATGCCTGAAACGCAGGAGCCAAGCGGTCAATCGTGTAAAACGTCCCCGAAAGTAGTGCGAGCGGCCCCACCAGAAACGTCGTCACTGCCGCCGCGTGATCGAACTTTTCCGCCCATATTGACGTCAAGACGCCCATGAACGAAAGCATCGTTGATCCAAGTAGACCAAAAGCGATCACGGCCCACAGGTGCCTCGGCATCACATGTACATCGGGCCAGACGAGCATCACCAGCCAGACAGCAATGCCAACGAAAACGGCGCGTGTCACGCCGCCACCAACCATCGCCGCGAGCAGTTCCCCTGTCGACAGGGGTGGCATCAGATAGTCAACAATCGTCCCCTGAATCTTTCCTACAAGTAATGAAAAGCTTGTGTTCGCAAAGGCGTTTTGCATCATACCCATGATGATCAGCCCCGGGGCAATGAAATCCGCGAACGACCGTCCCAGCACTTCCTGCCGCGAACTGCCCAGCGCGACGACAAAAATAACGAGGAAAAGCGCCGTCGAAATCGCCGGTCCCCAGATCGTCTGAAGCTGCACCTTGAAAAAGCGCCGCACTTCCTTGATATAGAGTGTCTTCAACCCAACCCAGTTGATACTGCGGATGACCGGGACGCCCGGCTCGTTCATGATAGCTTTTTGGGGGACGGTGTTCATATCATTGCCGGTTAGGCATTCGGACGCTTGCCCGCAAGGCGCACGGCCCGAAGAAGCAAGGAAAACGCATGTCCTGGACTGACGAACGCATCGACCGCCTGAAAACGATGTGGGAAAAGGGCATGACCGCCAGCCAGATCGCCGAAGACTTGGGCGGGGTCAGCCGCAACGCCGTGATCGGTAAAGCGCATCGCCTTGACCTGCAATCGCGTCCGTCGCCCGTCAAGGCGAACGAACCTGCAACAGCATCTGCACCTAAAGCAGCAGCACCGCGCGCCGTCGCCCCTCCCCCACCGCCGCCGCCACCACCCGCTCCGCGCAGTTTCGTGCCGGTTTATACACCTCAGGCACCCACTGGTCCGACGGGGGCACAGCTTCGCTCCGTCGGTCCCGGTGGCTTCTTGCGTCAGGGGCCGGGTGATCAAGCCCCCCCGTCAACCCCCGCGCCACCCCGTCGCTTGGTTCCTGCCAAGCCTGCCCCCGAAATGGCCGGCAAGACGACGTTGCTCGATCTCAACGACAAGATTTGCAAATGGCCGATGGGACATCCTGGCGAGCCCGATTTCCACTTTTGCGGCAATACGGTGAACCCGGGTTTCCCCTATTGCGTCCAGCATTGCGGGCAGGCGTATCAGGCGCAGATGCCGCGTCGGGATCGTCGGGCTCCGCCGCCAATGCCTTTCGGCGGCCCCCGCGTTCGATAGAAATTAGATCGACCGGGAAGCGGAAGAGTTCGCTTTTCCCGCTTCCCGGTCGAAACCAGCCCGGTTTAGAACCGGAACGCCGCCGTCAGACGCATGCTATGCCAGCGGAACTTGTCGTCACTACGACGAAAGTCCGTGCCACCAGCCCCGGCGAGCAAGAACGGATTGGTCGCGGGCGCAGTGCCCGCACCAACACGGACGCGGCCTTTGTCGTCCTTCAATTCGTTGTAGATATATTCGAGACCGACCGAGAAGTTCTTGCCGATCTTCTGCTCGACACCACCACCGCCGCTGTAACCCCAAGCATCCTTGTCACCGTTGAGCGTGAAGCTGTTGGCGGTATTGGTCGTCGAAAAGCTGTTCTTGACCTTGCCGTACATCGCGCCGCCGGTTGCGTAGAATAATGTCGTGCGCATCGGCGTCGGTGTGAACCCGATACGGCCACGGATGCTCGCGGTGTAATCGAGCTTGCGCGTCATCGTGTAGCTTGCCGGTGTCGTGCTGAATGCAGAAACGCTGTCGCTGATTTCGGGACGACCGAACTCGCCCATCACGCCGATCACGACTGGGCCCATGTGTGTATCGGCCCCGATGCGCCCGTAATATTCCACGGCATCCTTGTCATTGGTGCAATTCTCATTGGCCGAACCGGAAGCGCTGCCGCCACAAAAGCCGGTCGAGAACGCGTTCGCGCCGCCTGAAGTGACAACGGTGTCGCCGAACGAACCGTTCAGATCGCGGTCGAACAGGATTGACGAATTGCCGCCGTCATTGGGCTGGACAGCTGCGCCAACCGAACCGCCGACGTAGATTCCGTCGAACGGATTCTCATCGGTTTCCTGAGCCAATGCAGGGCTGGTGAGCGCTGCCGTGGCGGCTGCGGATAAGAGAAATGCTTTAATCATGCCGAATACTCCTCGGGTGTGGAGCGGGGAGAACAAGCATCGGACGATTTGGGTGCAGTGCAGCACGAAAAAAGCGGTGCGCCGTGGCAATTTCGCCACAACCGTTACGCTTGCAGAGTTTGAAGC
>JANOZQ010000071.1:0-1990 GCA_031429555.1 Sphingomonas sp.
GCTCTACGAAGAAGCGCATTCGGGCGCACTCGCCAAGTTCGGGATCGACATCAAGGGCGCAACGCTCAACCTTGACCAGATGCACGCCGAAAAGGCGTTGGCGGTGAAGGAACTGACCGGCGGCATCGCCTTCCTGTTCAAGAAAAACAAGGTCGACTGGTTGCAGGGTTACGCCGCCTTTTCGGGCACGGACACCGTCGAAGTCGCAGGCAAATCCTATCGTGCCAAGAACATCGTCATCGCGACGGGATCGTCGGTCACGCCGCTCCCGGGTGTCGATCTGGTGCCCGATATTGTCGTCGATTCGACCGGCGCGCTGGCGCTCCCCCAAGTACCCGAACATCTCGTGGTGATCGGCGGGGGCATTATCGGTCTTGAAATGGGTAGCGTGTGGCGGCGGCTCGGCGCGAAGGTCACCATTGTCGAATATCTCGACCAGATCATGCCCGGCTTTGATGGCGAAATCCGTAAGGAATCGGCGAAAATCTTCAAGAAGCAAGGCTTTGAAATACGCACTGCAACCAAAGTGACGGGCGTGTCGGTAAAGGGCAAGAAAGCCACTGTCACCGTCGAGCCTGCGGCGGGTGGTGCCGCCGAAACAATCGCGGCTGACGTCGTCCTTGTCAGTATCGGGCGGAAGCCAAACACGGACGGCTTGGCGCTCGACAAGGCAGGCCTCGCCACCAATGCGCGCGGCCAGATCGACATCGATGGACGCTTTGCAACGACTGTCCCCGGTATCTGGGCCATCGGCGACGTCGTCCCCGGCCCGATGCTCGCGCACAAGGCCGAGGATGAAGGGATCGCGGTCGCCGAAAACATTGCGGGCCTGACCGGCATCGTAAACCACGACGTCATCCCCAGCGTCGCCTACACCCATCCCGAAATCGCCGGCGTCGGCCTGACTGAGGAGCAGGCCAGGGACCGCGCCAAGGAAACCGGAAGTGACATCAAGGTCGGTAAATTCCCCTTTGCGGGCAACAGCCGCGCCAAAACCAACCGCGACACCGATGGCTTCGTCAAAGTGATTGCGGATGCAAAAACCGACCGCGTGCTGGGCGTCCATATCATCTCGTCACTCGCGGGCACGATGATCGCGCAAGCGGCGCAAGCGATGGAATTCGGCGCGACCAGCGAGGACATCGCCTACACCTGCCACGCGCACCCGACGCATTCCGAAGCACTGAAAGAAGCGGCGATGGGGGTTCAGGGCAAAGCGATTCATATTTGAGGTCGAAAAAAGTTAGGAAACGCGATTGGACGCTCTACTTCGCTTTGCTTCATTAGGACCGTTTGCTGTTCCTTTCGTGAAGGGAAAACGGAAAATTGACTTCGACATTGCACGCGATAGAGTTTTTTCGCAGGCAGTACCCGAAGCGAAAAAACTGCTCGGCATTGATCTGTACGAAGCGATCGGCTGCTACATCTTCTGTTTAAAACCATCGGGGCGAAGCTACCCCTATTATGTGGGCCAAGCTTGTCGGCAAACACTTTACCATCGTGTTTTTCAGCCAACCGATAAACCCAAAAAATACAACGAAATATTGAGCGAATCCGGATACAAAAAAGGAAAGGCGGAGATTTACATCTTACCACTTCTCACACGGTCAGGAAGACTCGCTAAACTGGGTACCAACGGTCGGATAATTGATATGGCAGAATATACACTAATAGGTCTTGCTAGAGCCGCCAATTATGACCTTTGGAATGTGAAGCACCGCACCGGCATGGATGCATTCACTATTGATGGAGCATTCAATTCCAACAATCGCATACACCAATCAGGCAACGATTTTGCTCGATCTTTGGGATTGAAGATCCGAGCGCCACAAGCTTAACCAATGCAATTTTACCGCCCCGCCGCAACGCCTCCCGCCGCCGGTGCCGCAACGGTAAACTCGATCCGCCGGTTGCGCTGGTTGCCCGCCGGGGTTCCCGATGTGTCGAGCGGCTTGGCCGAGCCGTAACCCTGCGCCGTCAGTTGCCCTGC
>JANOZQ010000072.1:0-10564 GCA_031429555.1 Sphingomonas sp.
TCGAAAACAACAATGCGCGGCCCTTTAGCTTCCACGGCGGCCTTGAACGACCCCGGTCCATCGGCGGCAAGCGAGGTGACGCGGATGATTCGCCCGCCGCGCCCGCCCGCGGTTGTCGCCGCCCAGCCGACAGCGCCCGGAAAACTAACCTCTTGCGCCAAGGAAACGCTGGACACGGCACAGGCCATTATCGCTAAAAATGTCACACCCGGGCGCATCGTCATTCTCCCTGAACCACCGTCTTGACATCGGCTCTTGCTCGTCGCTACAACCTTATGACACCGGTTACTTCGACGCAAGTCCGCTGGTATTTCGATTGCCGGAACAGGCAACGGTCTTGGGATTTGAGGGGCTGAAAGTTCGTTTCTTTTAGGAAAGCGCGCGTAAGCCCATACTGAATTAAGCAGAAAAGACACCGGTGTCATAACCGGAATCGGGGAGAGAATTACAATGACGACCATATTTCGGCGCACGGCCACTCTCATGCTGGGATCGACGGCGCTGTTTGCGCTCGGCACCGGTTCAGCCCAAGCTCAGGTCACCCCGCCCGCTGCGGCGCCGGATACCGATGAAATTGTCGTTACAGGCTTTCGCGCCTCCCTCGAGAGCGCGCTGAATGCAAAACGCGCCGATACGGGCATCGTTGATGTCATCAAAGCCGATGACATCGCCAAATTCCCCGATACCAATCTTGCCGAATCGCTGCAGCGGATACCCGGTATCGTCATTGATCGCGACGCCGGGGAGGGCCGCAACATCACTGTGCGCGGTCTCGGCCTTGACTTTACCCGTGTGCGCATCAACGGCATCGAGGCGCTGGCGACAACCGGCGGAACCGACAGCTCAGGCGGCGCGAACCGCTCGCGCGGGTTCGATTTCAACGTATTTGCGTCCGAACTTTTCCGGTCGATCACGGTGCGCAAAAGTTCGTCGGCGAATGTCGACGAAGGCTCGCTCGGTGCGACTGTCGACCTCCAGACATCGCGACCGTTCGATTTCAAGAAATTTACTGTCGCTGCTTCGGTGCAGGGGCGCTACAATGATCTAGCGCGCAATGTCGATCCGCGTGCGGCATTCCTGATTACCGACACATTCGCTGATGGCACGTTCGGTGTGCTGTTCTCGGCTGCCTACTCCAAGCGACGCATTCTCGAAGAAGGCTTTTCGACCGTCCGGTGGGACAATGGGCCATCGTCGGGGGGCTTTTGCTCGCCGCTTGGTTACGACATCAACTCGGCAACGCCTGCGATCGACCTGAACCCGACGACGACGGCAACAACTTGCGGACCGATAGCGCAAGGCGTTAACCGGATCGCCGGAACAGCAACGACAATCGCGGCGTATAATGCCGCCAGCAATGCAGCAAATTTCCATCCACGCCTTCCACGCTACGGTCGGCTGACGCATAATCAGGATCGTCTCGGGATGACTGGGTCGTTCCAGTGGCGGCCCAACGATGATGGTCTGATCAGTCTCGACCTGATCTACTCGAAGCTCAGCGCGACCCGTCAGGAAGATTTCCTCGAGGCAATATCGTTCAGCCGCTCCGCAGCGCAAGGCGGCAAGCCGCAAACCAGCGTTGTTGATACCGCCTACGATGCCAATGGCGCACTGCTGTTCGGCACTTACAATGGTGTCGACATCCGCTCCGAGCAGCGCTTTGACAAGTTGTCGACCGAGTTTTTCCAGCCCAGCCTGACGATCGAGCAGCAGTTGGGTTCAGTGAAAGTCACCGGTCATGTCGGGCGCGCGGACTCGAAATTCCGCAATCCGGTCCAGACAACGACGACGCTCGATGCGCTGAATGTCAACGGCTACACGATCGATTTCCGCAACAGCAATCGCACGCCGTCGATCACTTATGGTTTTGATGTCACCACGCCGACGACGCTGACGCTTGTGTCGGTCCCGCAAGTCGCCACCGGCACTCAGCCCACGACGATTCCGAACACGACAAGCAGCGAGATCCGCATTCGTCCCCAAGGGGCAGATAACGTCAACGATGTTGCCAGCTTTGACGTCGAATGGGAGGTCGTGCCCGACCATCTGACACTGTTCGGCGGGATCGATTACAAGAAATTCAGCTTCTCGACTTACGAGTTCCGTCGCGTCAACCAGAACGACACGATCTTTGCGCCGCCTGCAGGCACTACGGTGGCCAGCCTGACGAGCCAGCTCACCAACTTCGGGCGCGGGTTCAATGTGCCCGCAGGCACGCCCGTCAACTGGATCACGCCAAATCTGAACGCCATCGCCACGGCATACGACATTTATTGCAACTGCATCAAAAGCGGACCGGCAGGCGGACCTGGCGACTTTACGCTGTCTTCAACGACCAATGGCAATGCGCGCGGCAACAACCGCTCGGTGACCGAAGAGGACAAGGGCGGCTATCTGATGGCCGAGTTCAAGTTCGACGCGCTAGGCATTCCGTTTCGCGGCAACATCGGTGTCCGCTATGTCAAGACGCGGCAGGATGCGACGGGGTATCAGGCGGCAGGCGGCGGCACTTTGGTGACTGTGCGCCAGGAGTATGGTGACTGGCTGCCTTCGTTTAACCTTTCCGCCAGCGTGACTGATAAGTTCGTGGTTCGGTTGGCCGGCGCCAAGGCCATGGCCCGACCGCAGCTCGGCAATCTGTCGCCCGGTGGATCGATCAATACGACCGGTCAGCTTTCGGTGACGACGGGCAACCCGTTCCTGAAGCCATTCCGTGCCGATACCCTCGATGCGAGCTTCGAATGGTATTTCCAGTCGCGCGGGTTCATCGGCGTCGGCCTGTTTTACAAGAAGATCGGAACCTATATTCAAAGCCTGCGAAACAATATCCCGTTTAATGAAACAGGGCTGCCGCTCTCGCTGCTGCCATCGAATTTTACCGGAGCGGAGATTTTTCAGGTCACAACGCCGATCAATACGAACGGCGGGAACCTTAAAGGCTTCGAAATCAACTACCAGCAGCCGTTCACGTTCTTGCCGGGATTTCTCAAGGGTTTTGGAACGATACTGAACTTTTCGAAGGTCGAATCGAAAATCGATTATCTGGTGTCGCCAACCAGCACGGCCGTAATAACCGACGATCTTCTTAACCTGTCGCCCACGTCATGGAATGGTACGCTTTATTACGAGGATGCCAAATTCAGCGCGCGTGGTTCGGTTTCTTACCGCAAGGGGTTTCTGACGCGCGTTCCGGGGCAGAACAACAACGACGTCGAGGGCAAGAATTCGACGCTCAACGTCGATGCCTCGATGTCCTACAAGCTGACAGCCAATATCGAAGTGACACTGGAAGGGGTCAATCTGACCGATGAAGTCAATGACCAGTTCATCAGCCGCGCCCGCAACAGTTCGGTCGTTTACAACCACACGGGTCGCGAATTTCTGGCCGGTGTCCGCGTCAAGTTCTGAAATCCACCGCCGTGTGAAGGGTGCACGCTTGGCGGCGTGCACCCTGTTTTTTATGATGTGCCCGGCCGCTGGTAATGCGCAGCAACTGGCATTTCCCGGTGCCGAAGGGGCGGGGCGTTTTTCGGCGGGCGGGCGCGGCGGCATCACCGCTCGCGTTACCAATCTGAACGACGATGGCCCGGGCAGTTTGCGGGAAGCTGTGCGTGCAAAGCAACCACGCATTGTCGTATTCGATGTCGCGGGAACAATCCGGCTGAAATCCGATCTCGTTATCGAACAGCCACGCATCACCATTGATGGCGCTTCGGCACCGGCAGCGGGCATCGCCATTGCTGACCACGGCTTGGTGGTGAAAGCCGATGATGTGGTCATCCGCTATTTCCGGTCGCGTCTGGGCGACAAGGGCGGCGGCGAAGGTGATGCTATCTGGATCGCGCGCGGCCGCCGGATCATCCTCGACCATGTCTCGGCAAGCTGGTCGGTCGACGAAACGCTGTCGGCGTCGGCACGCTACGAGGACGGCGGGATCTATGACCTGACCGTGCAATGGTCGATCATCGGCGAATCGCTGCGCCGTGCAGGCCATGCCAAGGGCGAACATGGCTATGGCAGCCTGATCCGCGGCGGACGCGGGGCGCGGTTCTCGTTTCACCATAATTTATGGGCGCACCACGTCGCGCGAATGCCGCGACCGGGAAACTATGCATCGGCAGCAGTAGACCTGATCGGCCCGTTGATCGAGTTTCGTTCGAATGTGTTTTACAATTGGGGCGGGTCGGCGTCCGGCTACAACGCCGATAGCGCGAGCAACGCGACATATGCATTTATCGATAATGCCTATGTCAGCGGACCCGACAGCAAAGGGCAGTTGGCATTTCGCGAAGAAAACGCGCTGGCGAAGTCATGGTTTTCGGGCAACAGCATGAATGCTATGATCCCGGTCGATCCGTGGTCGCTTGTAACTGGCAAAGGGGTGCGGCTTGCGGCTGCTCCCGACATCGCGCTGGTGAACGCCGACCGCGCTGCATCAGCCTATGCCCGCGTACTCGCCGATGCGGGCGCGTCTAAAGTGCGTGACAGTGTCGACAAGCGAATTGTGGCGAGTGTGGCGGCACGGACCGGCGGGATCATCGATAGTCAGGATCAAGTAGGCGGATGGCCTGATTTGACTGCGAAGTGAGTCTGGATTGACACGTGGTGGACGAAACTGACATCATCCGCATCGACGGACGCGATAATGTGGCGGTCGCGCTGCACGATATCGTAAGCGGTGAAACCGTAAGCGGGCGTGGCATCACGGTCATAGCAACCACGGATGTTCCAAAAGGGCACAAGATTGCGCTGGATCAGATTGCTGTCGGCAATCCTGTGCGCCGGTACGGTTGGCCGATTGGCATCGCGACAATGTCAATCCTGGCGGGCGCGCATGTTCACACCCACAATCTCGTCACAACGATCGGGACTGGGAGTAATCTGTCTGAGACCGCGCGTGATCCGTCTGAGCCTGTAACGAGACACGCAGAATTTCAAGGTTATCGTCGCGCCGACGGCCGCGTCGGAACGCGGAACGAAATATGGATTCTCTGCACAGTTGGCTGCGTCGCCAGCACGGCACGGCGAATTGCCATTGAGGCAAACAGGCGTTTTGCCGGGCGCGTCGACGGTATACATGCTTTTGGCCACCCATTCGGGTGCTCGCAACTCGGCGACGACTTGAACGGAACACGGCATATTCTTGCCAGTCTGGCGCAGCATCCCAATGCGGGCGGTGTCTTGATCATCGGCCTCGGCTGCGAGAGCAACCAGTCTGATGCTCTGCTCGCGAGCATGCCGGACGCGGACCACAAGCGTATCCGCAACTTTGCTGCGCAGCTGGTCGGCGATGAAGTGGAAGCGGGCGTGGCGGCGATCGGAGAGCTGGTCGCCATTGCCGACCAAGACCGGCGTAGCACATGCACGCTGGCCGATCTTGTTATCGGCCTGAAGTGTGGGGGTTCGGACGGCTTTTCGGGCATGACGGCCAACCCGCTTGTCGGACGGATTGCCGATGCTGTGACAACGGCGGGCGGTCGGGCAATCCTCACCGAAATTCCCGAAATATTCGGGGCCGAGCATTTGTTGGTTGCCAGGGCCGCCAATCCGGACGTGGCAGGACGCATCACCGCGCTGGTTCAACGCTTCAAACAATATTTCATCGATTACGGCGAGCCCGTGACCGAAAACCCGTCACCCGGAAATATTGCCGGTGGTATCACGACGCTCGAGGAAAAATCCTTGGGCGCCGTGCAAAAGGCGGGACGCGCTATCGTTACCGATGTTATTGATTATGGCCAGCGGGTGATGCGCGCGGGGCTGACACTGCTCGAAGCACCCGGCAATGATGCAGTGTCGTCAACGGCACTCGCTGCCGCTGGTGCCACCATCATCCTGTTTACGACGGGGCGCGGCACGCCATTGGGCTTTCCGGTGCCGACACTGAAAATTGCATCGAACACCGCCTTGGCCGAACGCAAGCCAGGCTGGATCGATTTCGATGCCGGAACGATATTGCGAAATGAAGCGGTGGAGGGCGTTACTGATCGGTTGCTCGCGCTCGTACAGGCGATGGCAAGCGGCGCTGCTACCTGCGCCGAACGGAATGGCGACAGGGAAATCGCGATCTGGAAACGCGGAGTTACTCTGTGAATTCTGCTGTCAATGTCAATTGAGGTGACGCAAACGGGTGCATCTGTCGCAAAACTTTCACGGTTAAGTCATGGTTTTGACGCCCCGGGTTCGCATCACTGAAATAAGACGCTTGTAGCGGTCCCAGTCCGGGGGCGCGTTGATTTGCAAGCGAGAGTCCCGGCCAATGGGGGACTCAGCAATGCGCCGACTTAAATCAAAGCTGCTTTTCAGTAGCGCAGCATGTATTTCCTGCATGCTCGTGGGCACGCCGGCATTCGCGCAGACGCCGTCTGCAGCCGAGGATGGCAGTGAAATCATTGTTACTGCTTCAAGGCCGATTGCTGAATCCGAAGCGGCAGCGCTCGTCATTCAGCGTAATTCGGACTCGCTTGTTTCGGTGGTTGCCTCCGATGCGGTCGGACGCCTACCCGACCAAAACGTTGCGCAAGCCGCCAGCCGCTTGCCCGGCGTCGCGGTCGAACGCGACCAAGGACAGGGCCGCTACATCAACCTGCGCGGCAGCCCGAAAACATGGAGCACGCTGAGCGTTGACGGCATTGCCATCGTCAGCCCAGAGGGCCGCGATTCGCGTTACGACTCAATCCCGTCAGCCATCGCGTCGCAGATTATCATCGCCAAAGCCGTGACCCCCGACATGACGGGGGAGACGATTTCGGGGAATATCAACATCATCACGCGCTCGGCATTTGACTATGCCGGCCTTCGCCTGAAAGCGAAAGCGGGCGCGGGCCTTGTCGAATATGGCAACCGCGACGAATTCGAAGGGTCGCTTGTCCTGTCAAACACCTATGACACGGGCATCGGTGAAATCGGCGTGCTGATCTCGGGCAGCTATTACCAGCGCCGGATGATCACCGACAATTTTGAAATCGACTGGGAGCAGGTTGCACAGGACCGTCGCCCGGGTTTCGAAGACCGTTTCTGGGCGCGCGAGATCGAGAACAAACTTTATCGCCTGACGCGCAAGAATTGGTCATTGTCGAGCCGGATCGACTGGAAGCCCGATGTCGATAACATCGTCTCGTTCAGCTCGCTCTACACGATTTTCACGGATGACGAGCAGCGCGACAATTATATCTTCGACGCCGATGATCGGCAGGGCGATTTGGTCGCGAACACGGCCGAATGTTCGCGTGCCATCAACACGCGCCCGCTGAGCACCGGTTACGCCGATGTGTGTATCGGCAACACGCCGTTCACCGGCACGCTTTACGGGATCGACATTAACCAGCGCGCGACGCTGCGTGCGTTCCGCCAGTCAGTGTTCACCAACACGCTGTCGGGCAAGCACAGCTTCGGCGATGGCTGGGGCATCAAATGGGCTGGCAACTACACTGAATCGATCGACGACCGTTCGGTAGTGCTCGAAACGCGTTACGACAGTCCGGGGACGCGCAACCTGCGTCCGACAGTTGCCTATAATCTTACCGACCCGAACTTGTCGCAACTCGGCATTTTCACGACCGTGACGAACAGCGGTCCGACGAGCTACAACGCCGGAACGGCAGTTACGGCCATTGACAGCTTTACCAAGCCCTTGACGTCCGCCCGCTCGCTCAGTGCTGTCGATGTGACGAGCGCGTACACCGGCAAATTCGAAGTTTCGAAAGCGACCGAGTTGTTCGGTGGCGACACGACAATCCGTCTGGGCTTCCAGTATGACCAGCGTACGAAGGAAGCGAACGAGCGTCAGCTGTTGCTCAACACAGGCGCACAGTTCACGGCGGCGGGCATCTCGACCAATTATGTCGATGCTTCGCTCGACATTCCGTTCAAGGGCAAGATCGCACTGCCGTATACGTTTCGCTACTTCAGCGAAGATTATTCGCGCGCTGCGCTTGAGCGGGCGCGTGCTGCCGGATTTGGCTACGCCACGATCAACGGCAATTTCTACAACGTCCGCGAAGAGATTTACGCTGGTTACTTGATGGGCACGACCAAGTTCGACTGGGGCAGCGTGGTCGGGGGCGTGCGCCTCGAGCACATCAAAAACCGTGGCCGTGCTTTCACGGTAACAAGCAACGACGCCATCGTTGCGACCAACATTACGCAGACCGATTCAACG
This sequence comes from Sphingomonas sp., assembly GCA_031429555.1. Lineage (GTDB taxonomy): Bacteria > Pseudomonadota > Alphaproteobacteria > Sphingomonadales > Sphingomonadaceae > Sphingomonas_O. The sequence goes on from JANOZQ010000072.1 coordinate 8,162, forward strand.
ATGGTATTCCCGAGCCTCCACATCAACGTGAACGTAGCCGAAGACAAAAAGCTGCGCGTTGGCTTCACGAGCGGTGCGGCGCGGGCAGATTATGATCAATTGCGTCCCAGCCTATTGGTAAACGACGGTGACCAGACGATTTCTGCTGGCAACCCGACCGTCAAGCCCGAGCGCGCTTATGGTGCCGATGCTTATCTCGAATGGTATGTCCAGCCACAAGGTTATGTGATGATCGGTGCGTTTTACAAACGTATCGAGAATGTGTTGCTCAACAACCGCCGGACATATGGTGCAAATGACCTCAACACGACGGCGTTTCCGGCACGCAATAATTACATTTTCACGCAGATCACAAATGGCGGATCGGGTTATCTTTACGGCCTCGAAGCAGCCGTTCAACAACAGCTTGAACCTTTTACCGAGCAGCTCGGCTTACCCGCATGGTTCGGTGGATTTGGCCTGTCTGCAAATGTTACGCTGAATCAAAGCGAAATCGACAAACCAGCATTCGGCGCGATTGCCGCCCGCAAGGTGCGATTGCCCGGGTCATCCGACGTTGTTTACAACCTTGGACTCTATTACGAAAAATACGGCTTCTCGGCGCGACTGCAATATCAGTTGCGCAGCGAGCGACTTGACGACGTCACCGACACGCTGGTGGATGGCGGCGACACCTATTGGGCACTTGATACCGAAATGGATTTCTCGGCGCGTTATGAAATCAAGAAGGGTTTTGAAGTCTATTTTGACGCATCGAACCTGCTCAATCAGCCGGGCCGACGTTACTCGGGCGTCAGTGCGCGGACAATCGAGTGGGAGCGCTTCGGCCGGCGCTATACCGGCGGTGTGCGAGTGACATTCTGATGCGGGCATGTGCGGTGGCGCTGCTGCTTGGTGGATGCGCGACGACGTCTATGCCGGTCATGGTCACGACCGTGGATATTGCCGCAGTCAGCCAAACAACGGCTGTGGCCACTGCAAATGCCGATGCCGCCGATGATCCTGCGATCTGGCGCAATCCCCGCAGCCCCGCCAGAAGTCTGATCGTTGCGACCGACAAAAAGGCAGGATTGAACGTCTATCGGCTGTCTGGCGAACTCGTTTCATCCTACCCCGCAGGCCGCGTCAACAACGTCGATCTGCGTCAGGTCGGCCCGCGGGTTATCGTGGTTGCCAGCGACCGCAATGACAAGGCGAACGGCAAACTTGCATTGTTCGACCTTGAAACACGCGGTGGGACGCTCAAGCCTTTAGGTGTTTTGCCGGTAGGTACTGGCGAGGCGTATGGCCTGTGCCTGAGCAAACCGGCGCGAGGTCCACTGACCGCGTTTCTGGTGATGAAAGCCGGTGACATCCATCAGGTCGAACTGACAGTCGGCGCAAAACCAACCGCTATTGTCGTCCGCACGATGAAGCTCGCGACACAATCCGAAGGCTGCGTGGTCGATGATCGCACGTCGACGCTCTATGTCGGCGAAGAAGATGTCGGTATCTGGCGCTTTGGCGCGCGTCGAACCGACCCCGTCGAGCCAATCGCCGTCGCCAAAATCGACGGTCAGCGCTTGGTCGCTGACATGGAAGGCATTGCAATTGCGGCAAGCGGTGCGCGCGGCGGTTATCTCGTCGCCTCGAGCCAGGGCGACAATGCCTATGCGCTGTGGCGCTTACCTGACCTGACCTATGCGGGACGCTTCCGGATCGTCGCCAATGGCGCTATCGGGGGGACTTCCGAAACCGACGGCATTGAAGTGTCGACAGCTTCGTTTCCCGGTTATCCGGGCGGCATCATGATTGCGCAGGACGGCGACAACGCCCCCAACGCCCAGAATTTCAAGATGGTGCGTTGGGCCGATGTCGAGCGCCGCGTGGAACGACCGCGATAGCGTCCGTAACCAAAAGGCGATGTGGGGCGTAATGCGCTTCAAGGAGCCTGTAATGTTTAAATCAAGACTGACAATTCTAGCGATCGGGTGCGCTGGGCTTATGGCTGGTGCCTATGGAGCGTTGCCGTCGCGGGCACCGGCCAGCGCTGTCCAGCCTGTTGTGCTTGAGCTTTACCAGAGCCAGGGCTGTTCATCTTGCCCGCCGGCACTGACGGTGCTCAACGAAGTTGCGAATCGCCCCAATGTGCTCGCGCTTAATTTTGCCGTGACATATTGGGATCAGTTGGGCTGGAAAGACAAATTCGCCCAACCGGCTTTTACGGCACGGCAGTGGGATTATGCCCGTGCCGCCGGCCGTGGCAATGTCCAGACTCCGCAGCTGATCGTCGGTGGGCGCGCCGCCATATTGGGCAGCCGTAAGGGCGAAGTCGAAGCCGCCATTGCCAATTACAGAAGCGCTCCCGGAGCGCCCGATATCATCGGCAAGGGCGATGCCGTAACCGTCGGTGATGGCAAAGCG